>NZ_JBSWXU010000027.1:0-46292 GCF_056160785.1 Mycobacterium sp. ABE4_509
GCCGGGAGCCGCGAACGAGCCGGCCCCCCATCTTGCCGCCGCCAACCTGGCTGCCGCCACGCTGGCCGCACCCGCCACAGCGGTCTCGCGCGCTTTCACCGAGGCGGCCCAGCTGGTGACCCCGTTTCTGCACGACATCGGTGTCGAACTGCTGGGCGTGCCGGCGCTACGCAGCGCGATCGCCGAAAGATACTGTGCGCGAGGCCTTCCCACCGAACCCGATGAGATCATGGTGACCAGCGGCGCACTGCAGGCCATCGGGTTGGTCCTGGCGACCTACACCCAGCCCGACGACCGGGTGCTCGTGGAACAGCCCACCTACCACGGCGCCCTGTCCCCCATGGCCACCCGGGGACTGCGCCCCGTACCGGTGGCGATGACCGCCGAAGGCTGGGAGATCGACACGCTGGAGGCTGCTGCCCGCCAACTGGCCCCCGGCCTGGCCTATCTGATCCCCGACAATCACAACCCGACCGGCCTGACGATGCCCGAGAGCGACCGCAGGCGCCTGGCGCGCGTCATCACCGAGACCCGCACCCGCACGATCGTCGACGAGACGATCACCGACATGTGGCTCGACGAACCGGTGCCGGCACCCTTCGCCACCGCGATGACCCGCCGCCATGACCTGGTACTCACCGTGGGCTCGATGTCGAAATCGTTCTGGGGCGGCCTGCGGATCGGCTGGATCCGGGCCGAGCGCAGCACCCTGGCCACCATGGCGGCCATGCGCCCGGCGATCGACATGGGCACCGCCATCCTCGAACAGGTGGCCGCGGCAAGGCTGCTCGCAGCCGAGTCAGAGCTCCTGCCGGAGCGTCGGGAGATCCTGCGGGCCCGGCGGGCACTGCTGCTCGAGCTGCTCGCCGAACAACTGCCGGACTGGCAACCCAGCCCCGGAAAGGGCGGCCTGTCGCTGTGGGTGCGGCTCCCGGCGCCGATGAGCTCCGCACTGTCAGCGGCCGCATCCCGGATCGGTCTGGAGATCCCGCCCGGGCCACGCTTCGGAGTCGACGGCACTCTGGAGCGGTTCATCCGGGTGCCGTTCACGCTGCCGGAACCACAGCTCGTCGAAGCGGTCGCACTGCTGACGCGCGCCTGGCGCAGCGTCACCGGACTGGCTGGACCGGAGCCCACGACCGTCGTCGTGTGACGGCTACTCGGGGATCTCCACCCGGCGCACCACCCCGTCGAGGGCGTCGGCGGCCTCGATCTCACCGCGGGTCACCCCCAGCACGAACAGCACGGTGTCCAGGTAGGGATGGCTCAGCGACGCGTCGGCCACCTCACGCAGCGCGGGCTTGGCGTTGAACGCCACCCCCAGGCCCGCGGCCGCAAGCATGTCGATGTCGTTGGCGCCGTCTCCGACGGCCACGGTCTGCTCCATCGGCACACCGGCCTGCTGGGCGAAGTCGCGCAACGCCTTGGCCTTGCCCGGCCGGTCCACGACGGCCCCGATCACCCGGCCGGTGAGCTTGCCGTCGACGATCTCCAGTTCGTTGGCCGCGACGAAGTCCATCATCAACTCATGCGCGAGCGGCTCGATGACCTGGCGGAACCCGCCCGAGACGATGCCGCAGTGGTAGCCCAGTCGCCGCAGGGTGCGCAGCGTGGTCCGCGCTCCGGGGGTGAGCTCGATCTGGTCGGCCACCTCGTCGAGCACCTCGGCCGGCAGACCGGCGAGCGTTTCCACCCGCCGGTGCAGGGACTCGGCGAAGTCGATCTCGCCCCGCATCGCGGCCTCGGTCACCTGTGCCACCGCCGCCTCCGCGCCGGCGTGCGCGGCGAGCATCTCGATGACCTCACCCTGGATCAACGTGGAGTCCACGTCGAAGACGATGAGCCGCTTGGCGCGTCGGGACAGGCTGTAGTCCTCGACCGCGATGTCGACGCTTTCGTCGACCGCGACCCGGGCCAGCACCGCCTGCAACCGGTCGTAGACGCCGGGCGGCACCGACACCCGCAGCTCGAGCCCGGTCACCGGATAGTCCGACACCCCCCGGATGAAGTCGATGTTCACCCCGAGAGCGGCCGCTTCGCGGGCGACCACGCCGAACGACTCCGCGGTGATCGGCCGTCCCAGGACCACGATGGTGTGGGTGGAGGGCTCCTGCATCACCGGCAGGCCGTCGCTGCGCTCGATGCTGACGTCGAGCCCCACCCCGTGGATCGCCGCCTCGACCTCGGCGGGGAATTCGGCGCCGGACGCGACCTCGTCGGCCGCGGCCACCAGGACACCGAGAGTCAGCCGCCCCCGGATGACGACCTGCTCGACGTTCAGCAGCTCGACCCGGTGCCGGGACAGCACCCCGAACAGTGCCGAGGTGACGCCCGGTTGATCATGGCCGGTGACCGTGATCAGTAGCGACGAGCGCTGGCGCGAGGAGCCGAACAGATCGGCTGAGTGCTCGCGCGCGGAGTCACCATTCCACTCTTGCGATGTGCTCACCTCTCCGGTGCCGCCGCGACGTCTACGCTGCGGCGGCTGCGTCGGGTGCGGACTAGGTACGGACGTTCTCTTCGTCGAGCCGGGTCACGTCGCCGTCATCGGGTCCGTGCGAACGCCCGACGTGGGCCTCGCGGCGCATCCGCTCGACCATGTGCGGGTAGTGCAGCTCGAAGGCCGGACGCTCGGAACGGATCCGCGGCAGCTCGGTGAAGTTGTGCCGCGGCGGCGGGCAGCTGGTGGCCCACTCCAGCGAGTTGCCGTAACCCCACGGGTCATCGACGGTCACCGGCTCGCCGTAACGCCAGCTCTTGAAGATGTTCCACAGGAACGGCAACGTCGAGGCGCCCAGGATGAACGCGCCGATCGTCGACACGATGTTCAGCGTCGTGAAGCCGTCGGTGGGCAGGTAGTCGGCGTAGCGGCGCGGCATGCCCTCGTTGCCCAGCCAGTGCTGCACCAGGAACGTGGTGTGGAACCCGATGAACGTCAGCCAGAAGTGCAGCTTGCCCAGGCGCTCGTCGAGCAACCGGCCGGTCATCTTCGGGAACCAGAAGTAGATCCCGGCATAGGTCGCGAACACGATAGTGCCGAACAGCACGTAATGGAAGTGCGCGATGACGAAGTAGCTGTCGGTGACGTGGAAGTCCAGCGGCGGGCTGGCCAGCAGCACGCCCGAGAGGCCGCCGAGCAGGAACGTCACGATGAAGCCCACGCTGAACAGCATCGGTGTCTCGAAGGTCAACTGCCCCTTCCACATGGTGCCTATCCAGTTGAAGAACTTGATCCCGGTCGGTACCGCGATCAGGAACGTCATGAACGAGAAGAACGGCAGCAGCACCGCACCGGTGGCGTACATGTGGTGGGCCCACACCGCCACCGACAGCGCGGCGATGCCCAGCGTCGCGTAGATCAGCGTGGTGTAGCCGAAGATCGGTTTGCGGCTGAACACCGGGAAGATCTCGCTGACGATGCCGAAGAACGGCAACGCGATGATGTACACCTCGGGGTGGCCGAAGAACCAGAACAGGTGCTGCCACAACAACACTCCGCCGTTGGCCGGGTCGTAGACGTGGGCGCCGAGGTGACGGTCGGCGGCCAGGCCGAACAGGGCGGCGGTCAGCAGCGGGAAGGCCAGCAGCACCAGGATCGAGGTCACCAGGATGTTCCAGGTGAAGATCGGCATCCGGAACATCGTCATGCCCGGCGCGCGCATGCAGACCACCGTGGTGATCATGTTGACGCCGCCCAGGATGGTGCCCAGACCGCCGACCGCCAGACCCATGATCCACAGGTCACCGCCGGCGCCCGGAGAATGGATGGCATCGGTCAGCGGCGAGTAGGCCGTCCAGCCGAAGTCGGCAGCACCGCCGGGGGTGATGAAGCCGGCGGTGGCGATCAGCGCGCCGAACAGGAACAGCCAGAACGAGAAGGCGTTGAGCCGGGGGAAGGCCACGTCCGGGGCGCCGATCTGCAGCGGCAGCACCAGGTTGGCGAACCCGAACACGATCGGAGTGGCGTAGAACAGCAGCATCACCGTGCCGTGCATGGTGAACAGCTGGTTGTACTGCTCGTTGGACAGGAACTGCAGGCCGGGCACCGCCAGCTCGGTGCGGATGAACAGCGCCATCAGCCCGCCGATGAGGAAGAAGGCGAAGCACGCGACGCAGTACATGATGCCGATCAGCTTGTGATCGGTGGTGGTGACCAGCTTGTAGATCAGGTTGCCCTTGGGACCCAGCCGCGCCGGGAACGGACGCCGCGACTCAAGTTCTCCGATTGGGGGCGCTTCGGCTACCAACAGATCCTCCAACCTTGCCGTGTAGTCCCGGGGCGGCATGACGGGCCAGCCGCCGGATCCCGGTGTTCGGTATGAATCCTAGCTCCCGAACCCCGGCGGGGTCGGGGTGGTCCTACAAACTGTCGTATTCGCCTCCCGTCCACTGCCGCGTCGCCCCGGCCGACAGCTCCGCACAGCGCCTGAGCTGTGTCGAATCCGCAGGGTGTTACCGTCGGCGACGTGCTGTTCAACCGAGCGCGGGCGGGCAGGCGGGTGGCGCTGTTCACGCTCGGGGCCCTCGCCGGTGTGTCGGTGCTGTCCGGTTGTGGTAGCGACGGGCCGCCGCCGGACGATTCCATCATCACCAGCACCACCAGGATCGCCGGCGCGGGTGTCCTGGGCAACGATCGCAGGCCCGACGAGTCGTGTGCCCCCGATCCGGCGCCACTCGACGAAGGCCCACCGGAACGCGAGGTCCGCAATGCGACCGCCCACGCCGTGGAGCCGCCGGTGCCGGAGACCACCCTGGTGCCGGCCGATCCGCAACGCATCGTGGTGCTCTCCGGGCCCGAACTCGACGGGCTGTGCGCCCTCGGGCTGCAGTCGCGGATCGTGGCCGCGGCGCTTCCGGACGGCTCGGCGGCGCAGCCGTCCTATCTGGGCACCGTCATCCACGAGCTGCCCGGGGCCGGCAGCCGCACCGACCCCGACTTCACGGCGATCCGGGACGCCGATCCCGACATGATCCTCGGTTCGTCGGCGCTGACCCCCTCCGACCATCCCGAATTGGCCGAGATCGCGCCGACGGTGTTCACCGGACCCGCCGGGGCGGCCTGGCAGGACACCCTGCGCACGGCGGGCGCCGCGACCGGGCGGCCCGGCGCAGCCGACGCGCTGATCGAGGACTTCGCCCGGGCGGCCGAGACCACCGGAGCCGAAAGCGACGCCCAGCACTTCCAGGCGTCGATCGTGCAGTTCACCGACTCCACGCTGCGGGTGTTCGGGGTGGACAACTTCGCCGGCAGCGTGCTCGCCCAGGTCGGTGTGGACCGGCCCGCGAGCCAGCGTTTCACCGACAAGCCCTACGAGGAGATCGGGATCTCCGAGGCCGACATGGCCGACGGTGCGGACCTGTCCAGCGTCGACGGTGACCTGGTGTACGTGTCGTTCGCCTCCGAGGAGGCCAAACAGCGCGGCGCCAAGGTCATGCGCAGCGACGCCTGGAAGCGGTTGTCGGCCGCCCAGGACGACCGGGTGTTCGCGGTGAACAACGCGGTGTGGCAGTCGGGCCAGGGCATCGTGGCGGCCCGCGGGATCCTCGCCGACCTGAAGTTGGTCAACGCACCGATCAACTGACGCGTCGAGCGTCACACCGCACTTCGGGACTAACCCCGCCCTCTCCTTCGTTGGCTCTGCATTGGGCCGCACCGTCGCGGCATCTTCCGTGCAACCGTGAGACGACAAGAGGACTTGATGAGCACCGTTTCCGCCTACGCCGCGACCTCTGCCACCGAACCGCTGACCAAGACGACCATCACCCGCCGCGCGGTGGGGCCGCACGACGTGGCCTTCGACATCCACTTCGCCGGGATCTGCCACTCCGACATCCACACCGTGCGCGGCGAGTGGGGCAAGGTGAGCTATCCCATGGTGCCGGGGCACGAGATCGCCGGTGTCGTGACCGAGGTCGGCTCCGAGGTGACGAAGTTCAGCGTCGGTGACCGTGTCGGGGTCGGCTGCTTCGTCGACTCGTGCCGCGAGTGTGAGTTCTGCCTGGCCGGCGAGGAGCAGTACTGCAACAACCCGGGCATGGTCGGCACCTACAACGGCGTCGGCGCCGACGGACAGCCCACCCAGGGCGGCTACAGCGGCGCCATCGTCGTCGACGAGAACTATGTGCTGCGCGTCCCCGACGCCATCGGCCTCGATGCGGCCGCTCCCCTGCTGTGCGCGGGCATCACCACCTACTCGCCGCTGCGGCACTGGAACGCCGGGCCGGGCACCCGCGTCGCCGTCATCGGTCTGGGCGGCCTGGGCCATCTCGCGGTCAAACTGGCCGTCGCGATGGGCGCCGAGGTCACCGTGCTCAGCCAATCGCTCAAGAAAATGGAGGACGGCCTGCGCCTCGGCGCCTCCGCGTACTACGCCACCAGCGACCGGAGCACCTTCAAGAAGCTCAGGGGCTCGTTCGATCTGATCGTCAACACCGTGTCGGCCAACCTCGACATGGGCGACTACCTCGGTCTGCTGACACTCGACGGCACGCTCGTCGAGCTCGGCATGCCCGAACGGCCGATGGAGGTGCCGCCGGGCGCGCTGATCTTCGGGCGGCGCCGGCTGGCCGGATCGTTGATCGGCGGTATCGCCGAAACCCAGGAGATGCTGGACTTCTGCGCCGAGCACGACGTCGCCCCCGAGATCGAGGTGATCGAGCCGGACTACGTCAACGAGGCCTACGAGCGGGTGATCGCCAGCGACGTGCGCTACCGGTTCGTCATCGACACGGCTTCGCTGCGGTAGCCGAACCTCGGGCCGGCGAGCCGACCCAGCGAGACATTTTGATCATGAAGAATGACGGTCTCAGTGTGCTCAGGGCCTGGGGTTGAGTAGGCCGGGGATGACGAACTCCCCAAGGACTGTCCTCCGATCGGCGGCCGTATCGTTCGCGCCTGTCATGTTTTCCATCAGCAGCATCTGCGCGATGCGCACCAACCAGTCAGCGGCGGCGTCGGGGTCGAGTTCTTCGCGTAGTTCGCCATTTTTCTTGGCGGTAATGGCATGTGGTCGCAACACGTCGCGGATTTGGTCTCGGAAGACACTCGATGCTGCTGCAGAGAACGTCATCTGCAGGCTTTCCGTAGAGAACAACACGCTCAGCCAACGAGACTGCTCGACCGTGTCCAGTGTGTCATCGAGAGCGTTGAGGAGTCGTTCACCGAATGGGCCGCTTTGAGCCAGTGCGGTTTCGGCGATGTCGATCACTGCGGTCGTTTCCCGCAGCATCACGAAGGCCAAGACGTCGTCGCGTGTTCCGAAGTAGCGGTACACCGTTGTTCGATGCACCATGGCTTCTTTGGCGATGTCGTCGACGGTGGTGCCCGCGACGCCGCGGCGCTCGTAGCACCTTTCAGCAGCATCGAGTAGACGTGTTCTCGCTTCATCGTCGTCGCGGGGCGGACGCTCACCCCACGGGGTTGGTCGCGATGGATTGTCGGTGAGCCGCGCCTTGCGTTGCGTCATTGCCACTGGCCCGGGGTGAATGTCACGTGGAGGGCAGTGGGTCCACGCAGGGTGGTACCGACTTGGCTGGTAATCATCGACAGATCAACGTGTTCGGGGTCCAAGGCGAGGTCGGGCAGCCGCGTGATCAGCGAATCGAGCGCAACAAGGAGTTCGGTATTGGCCAGCCAGTTGCCGATGCAGCTGTGAGGCCCCTGTCCGAACGAGAGCGGTGGCATCAGGTTTCGGGTGATGTCGAATTCGTCGGGCCTCGGGTATATCGCCGGGTCGCGGTGAGCGGCGTTGATGGCGAATATCATTGGTGTGAGAGCTGGGATGTGGATGCCGTGCCACGTGGTTTCGGTGGGGCACGCGCGTGGCAACAGTCCCACAGCTGGTTCCCAGCGGGCGCCCTCCCAGATGGCGGCCTGCAGGTATCGCTGTGGATCTGATTGCAGCAGCCTGAGTTGACCGGGATGGTTCAGCAGTGCCGACAGTACGTTGCCCAGAGCGTAGGTCGTCGTGTCCGCCCCGAGCGGGAAGAGCATGCGCAAGAACGTGAGAATCTCTTCGTCGTTGAGGAATTCACCGTCGTCGCCCAACTCGGTGACGAGCATCGAGATCATGTCACCACCTGGTTCGCGTCGCCGCTCGGCCAGCAGCGGCCTGACATACTCAGTGAACTCTTGTGCGCTGTCGATCGCCGCCGCCGGATTGAAGGCGTACTCGATCATTGCCTTGGCCCAGTGTTGGATTCGCGTTTCGTCGTCGACCGGAATGCCCAGCAGGCGGCTGATGATCAACAGTGAAAACCGTTGGGTGAATTCGACTACCAGATCAGCCGACCCTCGAGAGACAAACGCATCGATGAGCTCAGTGACCACCGGCTCGATCACCGGTTCCACACAAGCCTGCACCCGCCCACGGCGCAAAGGGGCCGATACCAACGCGCGGCTGGCCCGGTGCCGACTACCCGACATGTTCAGCACCGTCGTACCGAACACCGGCTCCGTCGTCATCGCGTAAACAGGCGCAGCGGGAAACGTCGTTTCGTCGCGGAATGCTGCACGAACCAGTTCATCGGTCAAGAGCAGGACGGCGCGAGTGCCGGCGAACGGCACTATCGCATACGGCTTACGTTCGCGAAGCCGGGCCAGCACAGCATGCAGATCCGGCAGATCGTCGAACGCGAAGTCGATTCCCTCGATATCCAACGAGCCCAGGGTCGTCATGCAGCCCGACGCTACGCCGCGGCACAACAAACTTCCAATATTGTCCTATGTTGCATCTGCTGCCATGTCAGCGCCCCGGCAGTCGATGTGGGCAGAAGTCTCAGTGAGCCTGCGACGGTCCCGACGGGATCGCTCGCGGTATCTGAGTCGTGGTTGTGCACACGGGTGCGGTCACTAGCGTAAAAAGGTGCGTGGGCTGGAATTTTTCAAAGCTGTTGATGCCCCTGGTGACTCCAAATACTCAGTACATTGTCGGCAAGAATGTGGGCACGATCGAGCCAGCCCCCTACGCGAGTGCCGCCGGCAGTTTCAGAAGTCCCAGTCCTCGTCTTCGGTGTTGACGGCCTTGCCGATGACGTAGCTCGACCCCGAGCCGGAGAAGAAGTCGTGGTTCTCGTCGGCGTTGGGGCTCAACGCCGACAGGATCGCCGGGTTGACGTCGGTCTCGTCGCGCGGGAACAGCGCCTCGTAGCCGAGGTTCATCAACGCCTTGTTGGCGTTGTAGCGCAGGAACTTCTTGACGTCCTCGGTCAGGCCGACCCCGTCGTAGAGGTCCTGGGTGTACTCGACCTCGTTGTCGTAGAGCTCGAAGAGCAGCTCGTAGGTGTAGTCCTTGAGTTCCTGGCGGGTCGCCTCGTCCGCCATCGCCAATCCGCGCTGATACTTGTAGCCGATGTAGTAGCCGTGCACCGCCTCGTCACGGATGATCAGCCGGATCACGTCGGCGGTGTTGGTCAGCTTGGCCCGGCTGCTCCAGTACATCGGCAGGTAGAACCCCGAGTAGAACAGGAAACTCTCCAGCAGCGTGGAGGCCACCTTGCGCTTGAGCGGTTCGTCGCCCTTGTAGTAGCGCATCACGATCTCGGCCTTGCGCTGCAGGTTCGGATTCTCCTCCGACCAGCGGAACGCCTCGTCGATCTCGACGGTGGAACACAGCGTCGAGAAGATCGAGCTGTAGCTCTTGGCGTGCACGGACTCCATGAACGCGATGTTGGTGTACACCGCCTCCTCGTGCGGGGTCAGCGCATCGGGAATCAGGCTGACCGCACCGACCGTGCCCTGGATGGTGTCCAACAGTGTGAGCCCGGTGAACACCCGCATCGTGAGTTCCTTCTCATGCGGAGTCAGCGTGTTCCAGGACGGGATGTCGTTGGACACCGGCACCTTCTCGGGCAGCCAGAAGTTACCGGTGAGGCGATCCCAGACCTCGCCGTCCTTGTCGTCCTGGAGGCGGTTCCAGTTGATCGCAGAGACGCGGTCGATCAGCTTAATTCCCTCGGACACCAGGACCTCATTTCGCCGGATTTTCGCCTGCTCTAGCTGTTGTACAGGCCGCCACCGACACTACAACTTGTGGTGGCTCACTAGGCATCACCACGCAACATCTTGTGTTGGCGTGTCGCGCGAGTTTTTCAGTCGAAGGCGTACTCGGAAGCCTTGAACCGCCGGGTCGCCAACCAGTACTGCCACGTCATCCCGCTCCACAGGGTCCGGTTGACACCGTGCTCGTCGAGATACCAGCTACGGCAGCCGCCGGTGCTCCACACTGTGCCACGCAGGTCGTGCTGAAGTTCGTCGTTGTAGCGGTCCTGAGCCTGGCGCGTCGGGGCCAGCGCCTGAGCACCGGCCCGGTCCACCGCCGCGATCGCCGCGGCGGCGTAGCGGATCTGCGATTCGATCATGAACACCACCGAGTTGTGCCCCAGCGCCGTGTTGGGACCGAGCAGGAAGAACAGGTTGGGCATGCCCGCCACGGTGATGCCCCGCAGCGCCTCGATCCCCTCGGAGTTCCAGCGGTCGACCAGGTCTTCACCGCCGGGACCCTTGATGTCGACGTAGGTGTAGGAGTCGGTGACGTGGAAGCCGGTCGCGAACACCACCACGTCGACGGGTCGCTCGCGGCCGTCGGCGGTGACGATGCCGGTCGGGGTGAACCGGGCGATGCCCTCGGTGATGACCTCGGTCCTCGGGTCGGCGATTCCGCGGTAGTAGGTGTCGGAGTTGAGGATTCGCTTGCAGCCGGCCCGGTAGTCCGGGGTGAGCTTGCGGCGCAGTTCGCGGTCCTTGATCGAGTGCCGGATGTTCCACCTTCCGAGCAGTTCGCCGATCTTGAGCAGCCGCGGCTGTTTGGTCATCGCGAACCCGACCACCTCGTGCACCCAGTAGATTCCGGCGCGCATCGCCGCGCGGGTGCCGGGCACGTTGCTGAACACCCGGCGCAGACCCTCGGGGATGGGATTGTTGGGCCGCGGCATCACCCACGCCGGGGTGCGCTGGTAGAGCTGCAGCGCGGCCACGTCGCCGACGATCTCGGGGACGATCTGGATGGCGCTGGCACCGGTGCCGATGACCGCGACCCGTTTCCCGGCGATGTCGACGCCGTGATCCCAACGCGCGGAGTGGAACGCCGCACCGTCGCCGGCGAGGTAGTCGTCGAGACCGTCGAACTCCGGGATCAGCGGGATATGCAGGCCACCGGCCCCTGAGATGAGGAACTGCGCGACGTACTCGCCGCCGTCGGTGGTGTAGACGTGCCAGCGCTGTTCGTCGTCGTCCCACTGGGCGCGTTCGACACAGGCGCCGAAACGGATGTGGTCGCGCAGACCGTACTTGTCGGTGACGCCGAGCAGGTAGTCCTGGATCTCGGGCTGGAAGGACCACATGTGGGTCCAGTCGGGCTTGGGCTCGAAGGAGAATGAGTACATGTGCGACGGGATGTCGCATGCGCATCCGGGATAGGTGTTATCGCGCCACGTGCCGCCGATCTCGTCGGCCTTCTCCAGGATCAGGAACTCCACGCCGCGACGCTGCAGCTCGATGCCCATCCCCAGCCCGGAGAACCCGGACCCGATGATCAGCGCGCGGGTCCGCACCGGGGTGCGGTCCCCGGCGTCGTGGGTCGCCGCAGCGTCGGCGGCCTGGTCAGCGAGGGTCATGCCTCCGACTGTACCTGGGAACGCCGGTACCGTTTAGTCCCGATTCCCGCCGAAACGGCATTCCAGCAGGCCCGCTCTCGCACTCCTGCTGCTGGAATGCGAGTTCGGCGCAAACGGGTCAGGCGACGTGCTCGTGCCGCCGGACGCCCTCGTGCAATGGCAGATCCGGGTCGATCTGGACACCGAGCACCTCACTGGTGCCGTTGATCGAGCCCATCATGATGGTCGTCAGATACTCGACGAACTTCTCCGACGGAAGCCGTCGCGGACTGTCCTGCTCGGAGCCCAGCCACCAGTCGGTCGCCGAGGCCGCCGCGCCGAACGTGGCGAACGCCGCCATCTCGAACGCCGCGCCGTCCAGCTCCATCTCCCGAAGCTCGTTGTTGAACATGTCCGCCATGGCCAGGGTGATGTCACGGCCCTCGTTCAGCGCCCGCATCGTGGACTCGCTCTGCTCGGCGAAGCGGCCCTGCATCAGGAAGCGCACCACGTTGGGGTGCTCGTCGACCAGCCGGACGTACTGCTCGACGGCGCGGTGGATGATCGCGCGGGCGGGGTCGTTGGCAACGTCGATCGCCGGGAAGATGGCGCTCCACAGCATGTCACGCATCCGCTGGCCGATCGCCTGGAACAGGTCCGACTTGTCGGTGAAGTGCCGGTAGATCTTCGGTTTGGCGGTACCCGCCTCCTCGGCGATCTCGCGCAGCGACACCTCGGGCCCCAGCCGGTCGATGGCCCGGAACGCGGCGTCGACGATCTCCGAACGCACCTTCTTGCGATGCTCGCGCCAGCGCTCGCTGCGGGCATCCACCTTGACACCCGATTCCTCCGCAGAGCCTCGACGCACCCGGCCACTGTACCTGTTCGGGCGCCGCTGACCTGGCCAGACCGCACCGGCGGGGCCCAACCCAGGGCCCTGAGCAGGCACGTTCGCCCACCGCGATGCCGTCGTGCACTTTGGGTACTATCTGCAGCGACAACCGCTCAAATGAGACGAGAGTTATGACGCAGCGATACGACCTGGTCATCGCAGGCGGCGGGCCTTCGGGTTCGGCCGCGGCATGGCAGGCCGCCCAGACCGGCGCCAAAGTGGTGGTCCTGGACAAAGCGCAGTTCCCCCGCGCCAAGCCGTGCGGAGACGGCCTGACCGCCCGCGCGGTCAGCTATCTGCAGAAGATGGGCCTGGCCGACGAGGTGGCCACCTTCCACCGGGTCGACCGGGTCACGGTGTTCAGCCCCAGCCGGTGGGAGTTGTCGTTCCCCAAGCGTCCGGGCATGCCCGACCACGGCCACACCGTCAGCCGTGAGCACCTGGACACCCTGCTGCTCAAACACGCCGAGTCCGCGGGCGCGGAAATCCGGCAGGGCGCCGAGGTCGCCGGACCGGAGCTCGACGCTGACGGTCGCGTGATCGGTGTGGTGCTCAAGAGCGGCGAGAAGGTCTACGGCGATGCGGTGATCGCCGCCGACGGCGCCTACTCCCCCATCAAGCGCGCCCTGAAGGTCGACTCGGAGTACAACGGCTACTCCGCGATCGCGATCCGATCGGAGATGCCGGCCAACCGCCCGGACTCCGACAGCCTGGACATCTACCTCAAGCTCGTCTTCGAAGGCGACCAACTGCCCGGATACGGCTGGGTTTTCCCGATGGGCAACGGCATCTTCAACATCGGGCTCGGCTACGTCAACAGCTACAAGAACTGGCAGTCGATCAACGCCACCCAGTTCCTGGGTGACTTCCTGCGCACGCTGCCGCGCGAGTGGGAACTGCCGGCGATCGAGGAACTCAAGAAGAACAAGAGCGTGCGGGCCTGGCGCCTGCCGATGGGTTTCACCGCGTGGCCGCCGTGGCGCCCGGGCGTGCTGTTCACCGGTGACTCGCTGGGCGCCGGAAAGCCCGCTTCCGGGGCCGGCATCTCCAAGGCGCTGGAGTCCGGCCTGGCCGCGGGCGAGTGCGCGATCGCCGCCCTCACCAACGGCGGGCCCGACGACTTCACCAACTACGCCCAGCGCATGGAGGCAGCCTGGGGTCGCGAGTACCAGCGCGGCCGCTACATGCACAAGCTGATCGGCCAGCCGAAGCTGGCCAACGCCGGCGTCAAGCTGATCGACAACGCCGCGTTCCGCGACCGGATGCTCAAGGCGCTGTACAAGAAGGCGCAGGGCCCACAGCACACCTTCTGAGCGCGACCGGCACTCAGGTCAGGGTGCGCCCCTGGTCGGCCCAGCGCCGCCCGGGGGCGGTGCGGCTCCGCCGCCGCTCGTACATCGCCAGGTCGGCGCGTTCGAGGACGGCGTCCACGCTTCGGCCGTCCCCGGGCCGGTGCGCGGCGAAGCCGATCGTCAGCGCGACCGGCACCTCGGCACCGTCGGTCAGCGTGATCGGGGTGCTGTCGAACTGACTGGTGATCCGGTTGGCCAGTTGCGCCAGCCCGTGGTCTTCCACCGATGTGGTGACCACCAGGAATTCGTCGCCGCCCCACCGGGAGACGAGGTCCTCCTTGCCGACGGCGGCCAGCAGACGCTCGGCCACCTCGACCAGAATGTGATCGCCGGCGTGGTGACCACGCCGGTCGTTGACGGATTTGAACCGCTCGATGTCGCAGAACAGGACGCCGTAGCCGTTGCCGTCGGCGTCGAGCTGTTCGAGCCGGCTCCACGCGGTCGACCGGTTGGCGATCGCGGTCAACGGGTCGGTGGCGGCCCGGCGCACCAGGTCGGCCTCACGCATGCGGTCCTCGGTCACATCCATGATCTGCGAGACGAAGCAGTGCGGCCGATCGTAGGGGGCACGCACCAGCACCACGGTGAGGGCGGCCCACACCACGCGGCCGTCGGCGGCGATGTAGCGCTTGTCGATCCGATAGGACCGGCGGCGCCCGTCGAGGCACTCTTGGAGCAACGCCACGTCGGCGTCCAGGTCTTCGGGATGGGTGATCTCCTGGAAGGTGAGCTCGGCCATCTCCAGCCTGCTGTAGCCGAGCATCGCCCGCAGCGCCCGATTGGTGCGCAGGAACCTGCCGTCGAGACCGACGACCGCCATGCCGATCGGCGAATGTGACAGCGCCAGCTCGAACCGGCGCTCCCCCAGTACGTCGAAGGCGCCGGCCAGCGGATCGGTCGGCGCCGCGGTGGCGGCGGCGCCGGCGAAACCGTGTTCGTGCGCCTTGGGGCGGCCGAGATAATAGCCCTGCGCCCAGGCGATCCCGGCAGCACCGACGGCGTCGAGTTCGCCCTGGGTCTCCACCCCCTCGGCGATCGCCGTCGCCCCGATCTGGCCGGCGAACTCCGCGATGGCCTGAGCAAGCCTGCGCCGGGCGTCGTCGCTGTCGATGTGCCGGATGATCGACTGGTCGATCTTGACGAAATCGGGGCCCAGTTCGAGCACGTGGGAGAACGACGAGAAACCCGCGCCGACGTCATCGACGGCCACCCGCATACCGCTGGCCCGGCAGCCCTCCAAGGCCTCCTCCAGCGCCCCGTAGTTCTGCACGGCGTCGTGCTCGGTGATCTCCAGCACGATGCGCGACGGGTCGACGTCGGCGAGCAACTCGGCCCACGGGGCGAGCAGCACCGCCGCCGGGGAGAGGTTGACCGACACGAACACGTCGCCGGGCAACTGCGGCACCAACGACAGCACCCGGGCGAGGATCGCCGTCTCCAGCTCGGTGTCCAGGCCCAGCGCTGCCGCCTGTTGGAAGAACGCGTCCGGCCGGAAGGGTTCGCAGGGGAAGCGCGCGAGCGCCTCGACGCCCATAACCCGTCCGGTTTCCACATCGTGGATCGCCTGGAAGACCACCTCGAAGTCCCGTTCGGCCACCACCCGCCGGATCGCCGAGCGCTGACCGGCCGGGCCGCCATCGCCGTGCTCCGGCGACTCGATGAGCACACCGATCAGGCCGGCGACGCGTTCGACGATGCGCAGGTCGACGTCGACGAGTTCGGGTCTGGCCTGCCTGCTGACCGCGCAGACCATGCCGACCGTGGTCCCGTCCACCCCGAG
The DNA here is from genome assembly GCF_056160785.1 of Mycobacterium sp. ABE4_509. Lineage (NCBI taxonomy): Bacteria > Bacillati > Actinomycetota > Actinomycetes > Mycobacteriales > Mycobacteriaceae > Mycobacterium > Mycobacterium sp. ABE4_509. The sequence goes on from NZ_JBSWXU010000027.1 coordinate 15,617, forward strand.
AACCGGCACGCCGACGTAGGCGCCCAGGCCCAGTTCACCGGTGACGGGCATCGCCGCGGTCGTCTCGTTGGCCGCGGTGTCGGGGATGACGGGAGGCAGGCGCCCATCGATGACCCGCACGCAGTACGAGCCCGGAAGCGATGCGGCGTCTCCGCAGGCCAGGCCCAACGCCTCGGGGTCACCGTCGAACACCTCGAACACCTGCACATCGTCGCCGAACGACGACAGCCATGCCGTGTCGAGTCCGAGCCGGTGCCGAAGTTCACTCAGCAGCGTGCGGACCAGGTCGACGGGCATTCCCGGATCGGTTGGAGCGGGGTCCACCTGGACCTCCTCGACCTGCATGGCAAACATGGTAGACGTGGCGATCGGTGAATGGCCACAAACTCCGATACCAGCCGGGGTACCGGCGATCGGCCCGCGCCGGCGCCCGCCATATGGGGTATCCGCCTGCGACAAGCTTGCGACGGATACTGCGCAGCCCTACCAGAACGCACCAGCCGGTGCCCATCCCCAGCCGACCAGGCGGCAAACATCCACCCGGGTTGTCACCGGTCGCACGTAGCCTCACCGCCATGGAGCAACGGGGATCGCGCTTGCGCTGTTCGGCCGCGACGACCTCGCCGCGGACGCCCGCCACCCGATCGACGGCCGGTTCAGCGGCATCACCGTCGCGATCAATCAACGCACCGAAGCCGACGTCGATGCGGTGCTCGGCCAAGCCGCTGCGGCCGGCGCCACCATCCTCAAGCCGGCCGAAAAGGTCTTCTGGGGCGGCTATTCGGGTTACTTCGCCGACCTCGACGGCCACGTGTGGGAGGTCGCGATGAACCCGTTCTGGACGATCAACGAGGACGGGACGCTGACGATTTGATCAGCTTCGTGCCACCACGGTGAGCAGCACCACCGAATCCGTCAGGGCTTGCAGATTGTGCCGTTCGTCGGGAATCGGCAGGTAATCACCTTCCGCGGCGGTCACCGCGCCAGCGGCACTGCCCAGCTCGACCTTACCGATGAGCACCAATAGCGTTGCTTCACCTGGGCTGTCGTGATCATCGAGCCGGTTGCCGGCGGCCAGCGCCAACACCGTCTGGCGCAGCGTGCGTCCGCGGCCGCCGTACACGGTCTGCGCAGACCGCCCAGCCGCCGCGCTGCGCGCGGCAGCCAACTGATCTTCACCCACGGTTCTCAACGACACCGGGTTCACATCAACCATCCTCTCCGAGGGTCTGAGACCTGCCATTCGGGCGCAGTACCACACCGACTTCGCAGGATCCCGCCACCGGGTCCGGAGTCACCGACACGTGATAGGTCTGGCCGAGCGATTTGGCGTTGCCGTCGATGACCTCCTGGATGAGGCCGCGCTGAATCCCACGGACCACTTCGGGGGCCGTCGCCGCCACTTCGGCGAGTGGACACGTGCACAACTGCACAGTCAGCTCTCCGAAGGACATCAGCACTGTGCGCACCTGAAAGCCCAGCGCGGTCAGCGTTTCCACGACCAGGTCGGCCACCGAGATCTCGGCACGCGGCCCGACGAGCCGCACCCGGTGCGCCAGATCCGCGCCGATGCGCTGGGCGCGTTCTTCGCGCTCCTGCGGTGTGCCACCGAGATGCACCGCGAACAGCGACACGATATCGGCGTAGTCGAGTCTGGGCGCCAGTTCGTAGGTGAGCCTGGGCCGACCCGCTCGCGGCGACCGGATGCTGCCCCGCCGGATGTAGCCCTGCTCCTCCAGTGTGCTCAGGTGGAACCGTGCGGTGGTGACGTGGACTGCAAGCGTGTCGGCCACGGATTGGACGTCGAGCGGCCCGGGGGCTTCCCGCAGGAGATCGAGCACCCTCTGCCGCTGCTGCCCGGCGACCCGTTGCGACCGGGATTGAAGGTCGTGGCGCTGCACAGGCACCTTCTGAGTCTGTCACGGCACGACGCCGACCAAGGCGACGGCGGTGAGCGAATGGCGATATCGGTGGAAAGTGCGGCGCATGCCGAGAACGCGGCGACGTGCCGCTGGACGCCTGATGAGGTTGCCAAGGATGCGCAGCGCACCGACGACGCCTTCATCGGCCAGCACGCGCGCCGGGTTGAGCAGGGCCATCGGCGCATGGTCGACGCCGACCACTTCGAACCCGGCGTCGTCGAGGAGTGCGGTCCACTCGGCGGTCGTCAACGGCCGTGCATTGACCTTGATCGCGCGGGCCATGTCCCGGCGGATCTCATCCTTGGCCTCCTGTGGCATGGTGTCGGGCTCGAGACCCAGTTCGTGGATCGCGTAGCGGCCGCCCGAGCGCAGCATCCGGAAGGCCTCGGCCACGATCGCACGTTTGGCTTTGTCTGACTGCATGGTCAGCATCGCCTCACCGACGACCACATCGGCGCAGCCGCTGGGTAATCCGGTCTGCGCCGCGTCCGCGACGACGACCGCGCCGTCAACCGGGGACACGATCGATCGAACCGCGTCGGTCGCCGCGGCCGTGTCATCGACGCCGACGTAGGAGCGCGGCGCGAGCGCGACGATGTCGCTGGCCGTGCGCCCCAGTCCAGGTCCGAGTTCGACGACATCCGCAGCGGCGATGCGCGCCGAGGACAACAGCCGACTTGTCAGCTCGAGACCGCCGGGCCGCAGCACCCGCTTGCCCAGCCTGGCCAACAACCAATGGCCGGGCAGGTCAGCCTCCGAACGATCCGGCAACGGAAGTGACTCGGCGCCTGTCGGTTTGGCATCAGCCATGTCGGAATGTCCTTTCGATTGTGGCAATCACGAAGATCACGCTGAACAGTGCGCAGACATAGATCAGCGCCGTGTTCTCGTTCCACGGCGGAACCAGGATCGCGTCCTGGCCGGTGGCATACACCGCGTTCATCGTCGGCATGAAGCGCTGCAGCCACGCCCCGCTCGGCAGATATCCGGCCGCGGACTCGAATGCGTACACCCAGAGCAGGATCAGACCGGCCGCGGCCAGTGGAGACTCGACGAGCGCGCCGATACCTGTCCCGGCACCAGCTGCGAAGAACGTCAGCACCGCCAGGCTCCAGACCAGGCGGATAGCCACCGCGTCGGTGGCCGACACCGCGCCGTAAACGTGTGGCGACACAACGGGAAGCGCGGCAAGCACCACCACCAACGTGGCGACGGCGACCGCCGTTCCCACCACCCCGTAGAAGATCCATCGACCGAGCAACACAGGCCAGGTCCGCGGCACCGACAGTCGCACGTGTTCGGCTGCGCAGTAGCGCTTTTCGGATCCCTGACCGTCAGCTGCAGCGACGGCCGTCACGACGACGGCGATGGTGATGACCCAGTAGCCGGCATTCGAGGTCGATACCTGCAGAACCGAGATCTGACCCGGAATGCGGGCGAATGACTCGGCCACCCCGGCAATCCCCAAGGTGATGACCGTCGGCAACACGACCGCGGCAGGCATCATCACGGTCCAGAGTCTGCTGAGCCCTCCGGCGCGGATCCGCTCGGCACGCACACTGCGAACCACGGCCTGCGCACTCACGCGCACTCCAGCAGCATCGATTCCAGCCAGGCGCGGGTGTCGGCGCCGGACGGTACAACGTCGGCGAGCGCACCCGCGGTGTTCAGCCTGCCACCCTGCAACACCATGATGCGATCTGCGCTCAGCGATACCTCGGCGAGCATGTGCGTGGCGACCACGACGGTGTTCCCCTCGGCGGCGAGCTTCCTGAGCAGGCCGCGGAACCAGACGATGCCGGGGACGTCGAGGCCGTTGAGTGGCTCGTCGAACAGCATCGCATGGGGTCGGCACAGAAGTGCTGCGGCGATCGCGACCCGTTGCCGCGCCCCCAGGGACAGTCCACCGATGCGTTCGTGCCGTTGTGGGCGCAACCCGGTTTCATCGAGCGCCGCACCGACCTCGGCGTCGTCGACGCCGGCCAGTGCTGCCAGCCAGCGCAGTTGGCGCCACACCGTGTGGCCGGGGTCCAGCGCCGACGGGCCCAGGTGGGCGCCGAGCAGCCGCGGGTCACCCGACGGGCGGCGGCCGAAGACGAGGACCTCGCCACGATCTGCGGAGTCGAGTCCGGCGATCATCCTCAGCAGCGTGGTCTTACCTGCCCCGTTGAGACCCAGCAGTGCCGTCACCGAGCCGGCGGGGAACGTCGTCGTCACGTCGTCGATCGCGGGGCTGGCGCCGAAGGTCTTCGTCAGACCATTGATCTCGATCATTCGAAATTGCACGGGATCGGCAGGCCAAGGGTCTTGATCCCGTTGCACAGCGACTTGCTGGCCAGCTTCCACTGCCCGTCGATGCGGCGCCATTCGGCGACGATCTGGACGGTCGGTGCGCCCTGGCGGCTGGCGTTGATCACTGCGGTGTGACGATCACCGTCGTGCGTCTCGGGGCCCGTGACCAGACTGGAGCCGCGCGGCGGCCGGAAGAAACCGATGCGGTAGACCATCTTCGGCACGACGACCGCCCGGTCGCCGCCCTCGAGTTGGGCCGCCTTGACCTCGTCCGGCGCCGGGGTTCCGACGAGGAGCCTGATCTGCGCGTCGAGTTCGGGCAGCGTGGGCACCTCGGAGGTGATCGCGAAGTTCTGCAGCTCGGCATGGGTTTCGGGATCGGCGTGGGCTGCCGGCGCTACCCCGCTGAGCATCGCGGCGACGAGTGCCATCACCGTTGCGGCCACAATTCGCGTCATCGACTTCCACCCTAAATAAACAGGAGAACTTTCCGGTTAATGTAGGAGTCGTTGGTCGATCAGGCAAGGCTTACCTCAATACAGCCGCGATGGCTGATAAGTCTCCTAGCTTGCTGACATGGGAGCCCGTCGGTGTCGGGTAGCGTCAAGGAGACGGGGTTTTGTCTGCTGGGGGGCGTGATGGCCAAGAATCTGGATGTCGACACCGGCGGTCTGAAGATTGCTGCGGCGAGTAGTGCTCAGTGCGCTGCTGAGGTGCTCGCCGGCGGTTCGGTCGGGCGCGTTGTGGGTGGGCGGCCCAGCGAGGCCGGTGTCGCAGCGCTCGACGCAGCAGCTGCGGCGCTGCGGGTCCGCCAGGCCGACCGCATCGCCGGTCAGGCCGGTGACATGTCGGCGGCCAGCGTCGGCTATGACGACACCGACGGGAGCAGCGCCGACGACATCTCGGTGACCATGTGAGCCCAGCCGCCGCAGCATCGGCGGTGCCGACCCGCTCGCAGGTGCAGAGCTGGGACACCACCGCCCTCGACGACGCCGCGCCGCGGTGGCGCGGGGCGGCCACTGCGGCGGAGACGGCTTTCGAGCAGCATCGGCAGAACATCGCCGCGCCCGGCGGCACCGAGTGGGAGGGCGACGCCAAAGACGCCGCACTGGACCGGGTGGCCGTCGACCTGGGTGTGGCGCGCCGCCAAGGCGATGTGCAGCGGGCCGCCGCCGATGTCGCCGCGCGGGGAAGCGCGGACATTCGTCTGCTCGGCGTGCCGTACTCGACGCCATCGCCGAGGCCGAGGCCGACGACTTCGCAGTCGGTGAGGACCTCTCGGTGACCGACACCCGCGACTACGACCCGGCCACGGCCGCCGCGCGGGCGACCGCGGCAGTCGAGCACGCCGAGTACATTCGTTGGCGCGCTGAACAACTCGTCGCCACCGATTCCCTGATCGGCCAACAACTGCAGGCCAAGGCGCTCGAATTGCAGGGGATCCAGTTCGAGGGCGAGGGCCGCGACGAGTCGATCCGGCTGGTGGACCACACGACCGACAGCGAGGGCGACAAATCCTGGCAGGACATGCTGCGCCCGCCGGGAACCTCGACCGACCAGGCTGGTGGCGCCGACACCGGCGAGACCGCCGAGGGTGTCGGTGGGGCACCGTCTTCTGCGTTGGACGACATGCTGGTCCCGGGGAAGGCGACCGACCCGGAACAACCTGCGAACCTCGACGACGCGCTGGACGAGGTCGCCGGAGAGCCGGTTCCCGCCGCCGCAGCGGCGCCGCGCCTGGATCCCGCCAAGGTCGACAAGTTCAAGGACCTGGCACGCAAGCTCATGCAGCAGGACGGCGTTCCGGCCGACCAGATCGAGCAGCGCCTCGACGACATCATCGCTGCGGCCCAGCAGCCGCTGGGCCCCTACACCCCGCCACAGGACCCGCCGCTGCCCCAACCCGGGTTCGGTGAAGGGTTCGGTGACGCGTGGCGCAGCATGGAAGACACCGTTCACCGGCTGACCGGACAAGACGGGCTGGAGAGCTTCAAAGACGCCTGGAGAGACCTCGGCGCCGGAGTCGTCGAGACGGTCAAGGATCCCTACACCGCCGCGGTCGGCGGTATCGGAGACGAGATCCAAGGCGCTGCCGACAACCCGGCCTACTGGGCCGGGCAGAGAGCATTCGACGCCACCGCCGGGGCCGCGACCCTCCCGTGGGGAGCAGAAGGAGCCTTCGCGCGCGGCGCACTCGACGACGTTGCCCGGCCGGGTGTCCCGCAGGAAGTTATCGACACCGCAGGCGCAGGACATACCCCCGCCCCTGTCGTCGATCAGCCCCTAGGCCTCCCTGACATGCCCGGCGAAAGCCTCACACCAGACCTGGTCGCCGCCCAGATCGGTGACGAAGTCGCGGCGATCCCACCCGGTGGCCCCTCCCAAACCCAAACATTGGCCGATCGGATCACGGCGCTGAACCTGAGCCAGCCCGAAGCTGCACAGGCAACCGACGTAGCATCCAAAACAGCCTTTGGCGCGACAGCCGGGATCATCGAGTTGCCCGACGGCTCCAAAATGGTCATGCCGGCCGACTACACAATGAGGATCGCGATGCAGGTCTCGGTGGACGGCTCGGTGTCCGTCTATCGAGGTGACCTAAGCCAGTTCTGGAAGTACCTACATCGATGAAGGAGCCGAGATGAACCCCGCCCCGAGCGCCTCCGTACTGGAATTCGAGGTCTACCTCCTGGCGACCATGAAATACGGAATGCTAGCTCGCGAAGCCGAACGCGAGGCCAAGCTTGCCGACTACGGGCTTTCGTTCGGCGACTCGGAGCGGATCCACCACCGGGTAGCCGAGTTGTTGGCGGACCGCTGCACCCAGTTCGATAACCTGCGAAGGCTAGTCGGAGCAGGATCACCCGGGAGTGATTCGATCGTGTTCAGCGGAATCCTCTGGCCGGAGTTCGATTTCACCGCATTCTCCGACTCCAGCGGGGCAATCAGCTCTGCACGCTACCGGCGCGCCAGGGGCCATGTATCGGGTGCGGTCTCTCCGCCCCAGCAGCCGCCCTGGAGCATGGATGTCCACGACTTCACCCGCCACTTTGGTCCGACCACGATTGGGTACCGCTCCGATTTGTTCGACGAAGTGCTCCCAGCCCACGAGGGACACGATTTCGACTGGGACGGAAGACCCTACCGTGCCGGGTTCAGCTGGGGACTATTCCTGTTCGCTTCACTGATGTGGACATGAAAACTGTGCCCGGCCAGCCCAAGCGCGACGCTCGAACCACATCCATTCCTACCTTTGCAGGCAGACTGCTACATTTGCCCGATCGTCGAAGCGGCCGCCAAAGCGATGGAGGCGCCGGGTGTTAATTGTGCTGCAAGGATTTCCGAGGCCATGAACGACAGTTCAATCTCTAGGGACTTGCACCGATTTTTCGTTGCATACTTTCACCAGGATTGGGATCTAGAAGCCGATGACTGGCGCGGCATTGTCGATGGCTATGCCGCCGACCACCCTTCGGTAGAACTTCTGCGTCGGCTAGCCCAGGAGATTGACAACCTGCGGCAGGCTCGACCCGAAGATGATCTAGAACAGTTCCTGGTATACACCGTCGGCGCCTACTACGAACCCAGCCCACTGACCTACAAGCAGTGGTTGAGACAGATCGCGGATCGGTTGCGTCAGGAAGCTAATTCAATCGATAGCAGCGGGGCGTCGTCATCGTGACACAGTCGACGCAGCGGAGGCGATCGACATGAGCGGTCGAGTCTCGTACGCAATGGAGCAGTTCTTCGGCGGAAACTTTCACCCGGATTGGGATCTCGAAGCATCGGACTGGCGTCAAATCGTGGATGGTTTCGCCGTCGGTGAGCAACCCGATCAATTGGAGGCTCTGGCCCGGGACATCGACGAGTTTCGTGAGAGCCGGTCAGACACCGACCTTCACGTTTCGGTGGTGAAGATGGGCGGTTCTTATGACCCGTGGCCGGAAAACACCTATTGCGACTGGCTGGGGCTGATCACCGACCGACTCCGTATGCACGCTGGTGCGAAGAACGACAGCTCTATCTCCTGGGATCTGGACCAATTCTTCGGCTCATACTTCCACCAAGACTGGGATCTCGAAGCCGATGACTGGGAAGGCGTCGTCGATGGCTATGCGGCCCGCCATCCCGTTGCCGACTTTCTGCGGACTCTCGCCGATGAGATCGACCGGCTGAGCGCGTCTCGCCAGGAACAGGTGCTCAAACACTTCCTCGAGCACACCGTGGGGGTCGACTACCTCCCTAACCCGCTGACCTACAAGCAGTGGTTGGGCCAGATCGCGGATCGGTTGCGCCAGCGAGCCAATGCGATCGACACCGGCTCGTCTTCGTTGTGAGCCCGCACGACCCGGCCCTTTTCTCCGACGCCTCATCGTCGCCATCCCGAGCGGTATCGACTCAGCGCCGTCCACGCCCCGGCCGGCGGGCGACCTTGCCCGCCGCGGCGCGGGCCGCCTGCTTGGCAAGCGTCTTCTCGCGCGCGGTGCGTTTCGGTGCAGGCTCGGCCTGACCCCGCGACGAGCTGGCTTTGCGGCCGCGCACGATCCCGACGAACTCCTCGACCAACTCGGCCTGCTCCCCCTGCGGGAATGCCAGCGCCACGGGGCAGGTGGGCGCATCGGTGATCGGGCGATAGGTGAGATCCTTGCGGTGGTGGAGCCGCGCCAGGGACTGCGGAACGATCAGCACACCGACGCCGGCGGCGACGAGTTCGATTGCATCCTGGGTAGTTTCGGGTCGGTGACCGACCAGGGCACCAGGCGCGTCCGCCCAGCCGACGACGTCGTCGAACGGGAGCAGTGTCGGTTCGTCGTCGAGGTCGGCAGCGGTGATCTCGTCGGCGGCGCTGAGGATGTGATCGGTCGGCACCACGGCCACCGTGGTCTCTTCGTAGAGCGGGATGACCGCCAGCCCGGAAGTGTCGGCGGGCGGTCGCAGGATCGCGATGTCGACGGCGCGGGCCCGCACGTCGGCGGCCGCGTCCGCCGCGGTGACGGCCCGCAACTCCAGCGGCACCTCCGGGTGACGCTGCGCCCAGGTCCGGGCCCACTTCGCCGGCGTCGCTCCCGGGACGTATCCCAGGGTGAGCGAGGTCCGGGTCACCACGCCAGGCTACCGATAGGCTCACACCATGAGCAGGCCCAACGCGCAGTCCATGAAGCCCGCGACAGCGGCCAAGAAGCTGGACGTGTACTTGCCCGCCACACCGCCGGAGTTTCAGCAGAACCCGATCACCCGCGACGAACTCGCCGCCCTGCAGGCGGATCCGCCGCAGTGGCTGAAGGACCTCCGCAAGAACGGCCCGCACCCGAAGAACCTGGTCGCGGCCAAGCTGGGCGTCTCGATCGCCGGCCTCGGGCGAGGCGGTGTCACCGAGGCGCTGACCACTGAGCAGATCGACGCGCTGCTGGCAGACAAACCCGACTGGCTGATCGCCGAGCGGGACAGCTACCAGAACGTGCTGGCCGAGGAGCGACGGCTGAAGGCTCAGCGCGCAAACCACCCGCGTGAGACCTGACGGACTGCCCGCCAAGCCTGGGCACCTGCGAGCAGGTTGGATGGACATCCGCCCCGAACCGACCTGGCACTGGCCTACGCTGCGGTGATGACGACGGCGTCCATCCCATGTGCCCTGACGACGATCGCGGTTCTGGCAACCGTCACGACCGGATGCGGCACCGGCGGCGACGGTTCTCAACCGGCCACGGCCACCGTCAACAGCACCAAGGTCCCATCGACCAACTCGCCCGCAACCTCCTCCCCTCTCGAGGATGCGCCGACATCCGCGAGCGCTGCGCCGGACGGGCCGCCAATCGGAACAGCGACCATGCAGATGCTCGGCACTGGCGCAGGGCCGGTGACCATTCGCTATCGCATCAACAACGGACCCGAGCAGGTCGACACCGATGTCGCGCTGCCCTGGACCATCGACTATCCCGTGTACGACGAACTCACTTCGTCAGTGTCTGCCGAAGGCGGCGGCGACACCGTGTTGACCTGCAGCATCATTATGGACGAGATGCTGTTGTCGTTCGTCAGTGAACCGAACCCCACGTGCAGCTTCGCGTACTGGGGTTGAGGGCGACCTGGCTGGACGATCGGAGTACGAAGTGGGAGTGAACCAGATTGCGGTCCCACGTCACCCGGCATTTGGACCCACCACGATCGGCACCACTCCAACTCTTTCGACGACGTGCTAGCCGCCCACGAGGGACGTACCGCGCCAGCCAGGGGAGACTGGAAACGATGAGTGACGCGCGGAGTCGTCGACAACTTCGCATTCGATGCACCCGCCGTCGAGCTTCGCACCCTCGGTAGCGATATCGACGACCTGCGGGAAGCACACCCCGAGGATGAGCTCGCGGTGCTCATGTCCGGATACGCCCAGTGCGCCTACAACCCTCGCCCCAGGCCTACGGGCAATGGCTGGGCCAGATCGCAGATCGGCTACGCGAGCACGCCGACGCCCAGTTCGGCGGGTTGAGCCGCTCGAGCGAGATGCAGGCCAGGGGCCCTGTCCCCGGCCCGCAATGTGATCGTGCGCGACGCGACTGTGCGGCCTCATACGCCGAACACGGCGATTCACGTATGAAACCGCACAGTCAGCGGCCGGTCAGAGCATGCAGGACACGCAGCCCTCGACTTCGGTTCCCTCCAAGGCCATCTGGCGCAGCCGGATGTAGTACAGCGTCTTGATGCCCTTACGCCAGGCGTAGATCTGCGCCCGGTTCACGTCGCGGGTGGTGGCGGTGTCCTTGAAGAACAGCGTCAGGCTCAACCCCTGGTCGACGTGCTGGGTGGCCGCGGCGTAGGTGTCGATGACCTTCTCGTAGCCGATCTCGTAGGCGTCCTGGAAGTACTCCAGGTTCTCGTTGGTCATGTACGGCGCCGGGTAGTAGACGCGGCCGATCTTGCCTTCCTTGCGGATCTCGACCTTGCTGGCGATCGGGTGGATCGAGCTGGTCGAGTGGTTGATGTAGCTGATCGACCCGGTCGGCGGAACTGCCTGCAGGTTCTGGTTGTAGATGCCGTGGGCCTGCACCGACTCCTTGAGCCGCTCCCAGTCCTGCTGATTGGGGATACGGATGCCGGCGTCGGCGAACAGCCCACGCACCTTGTCGGTCTTGGGCTCCCACACCTGGTGGATGTACTTATCGAAGAATTCACCGCTGGCGTACTTCGAGCGCTCGAAGCCCTTGAAGTGGGTGCCCCGCTCGATCGCGATGCGGTTCGATGCGCGCAGCGCGTGGTACAGCACCGTGTAGAAGTAGATGTTGGTGAAGTCCACACCTTCCTCGGAGCCGTAGAAGATGTGCTCACGGGCCAGGTAACCGTGCAGGTTCATCTGCCCGAGCCCGACGGCGTGGGAATCGTTGTTGCCCTGCTCGATCGAGGGCACCGAGTTGATGTGGGTCTGGTCGCTGACCGCGGTCAGCCCGCGGATGGCCACCTCGATGGTCTGCGCGAAATCGGGCGAGTCCATCGCCTTGGCGATGTTGAGCGAGCCCAGGTTGCACGAGATGTCCTTGCCCACCTTGGAGTAGGAAAGGTCGTCGTTGAACTCCGAGGCTGTGGAGACCTGCAGGATCTCCGAGCACAGGTTGGAGTGGGTGATCTTGCCGTCGACGGGGTTGGCACGGTTCACCGTGTCCTCGTACATGATGTACGGGTAGCCCGACTCGAACTGCAGCTCGGCCAGCGTCTGGAAGAACTCGCGGGCCTTGATCTTGGTCTTGCGGATGCGGCTGTCGTCGACCATCTCGTAGTACTTCTCGGTCACCGAGATGTCGGCGAACGGAGTGCCGTAGACCCGCTCGACGTCATAGGGCGAGAACAGGTACATGTCCTCGTTCTTCTTGGCCAGCTCGAAGGTGATGTCGGGGATCACGACGCCCAGGCTCAGCGTCTTGATCCGGATCTTCTCGTCGGCGTTCTCGCGCTTGGTGTCGAGGAAGCGGTAGATGTCGGGATGGTGGGCGTGCAGGTACACCGCGCCGGCACCCTGACGCGCACCGAGCTGGTTGGCGTAGGAGAACGAGTCCTCCAGCAGCTTCATGATCGGGATGACACCCGAGCTCTGGTTCTCGATGTTCTTGATCGGCGCACCGTGCTCGCGGATGTTGGTCAGCAGCAACGCGACTCCGCCACCACGCTTGGACAGCTGCAGCGCCGAGTTGATCGAGCGGCCGATCGACTCCATGTTGTCCTCGATGCGCAGCAGGAAGCAATTGTGCACGACCGTGCCACGAATCGTGTAGGTGTGTGTGCCCTCCACGTGGAGGTTGTACACATTCTCCGGAACATCAACCGTGTGCTTCAGTTCCCGAACTCCGTACACGTGGCGTCCATGCACAACCTGATGAGTCTTGCGCGACGTCCCCTTCTGTCCGACGTAATTGTGCAGGTTCTTACCGACCTCGAAAATGAAGTCCTCGTTGGCACCTGGCAACCCAGGCACAAGGACCTGCCCCGTCAGGTTACCGGCCTGGTTGGTGTACTGGCGCACCCTAGAGACGATGCCGACTCGGCGAAGTAGCAATTGCACCTGGTCGATGAGCTCCGGGTTCACCAGATCGAGCACCATCCCGCCCGTCGTCGAGCACCCGTCACCCCGGAACAACCCAGCCAGCAGGCCTCGCTGGAATTCATCGTCTGCAGTCAGAACGTCATGAGACAACCGCTTGTCGCGGTAGCCCGTGCCAACCATCGAGAGGAAAAGCTCAGCGACGACCTTACTGTTGCAGATCATGCGAACCGATTGGTCCGACACACTCTGGTTGATCGATAGATCCGCTGCGAACACTCGCTTGAACGCTGTTGTTAACTCCTGCTGATACTCGAGTTCATGTGAACCGACGGTGAAGTGGATCCCGTTCGGCAACTTCTGGCCGTCCGGCCCCACACGCTTCGAGACGTGCCCTTCGGCAACATACCAACCCAGAATCAGTCCGAGATCGTAGGACTCCTCGACGTAACGGTTCACCGACACGAACGTCATGCTGTGACGCTGCTTGTTGCGATGCTTCATGTCGCAATTGACCTTGCGAATGAGCCCATCGACCTCTTCGTAGGTGCCCGAGCCGACGTGTTCCATCAAGTCATGGACTCGCCGTTTACGGCCCTCGAGCGGCGCTGCTGTGACGATGAAGTCCGACGCGTGAATGTCTTCGGCGGCCAACCACACAAACCCGTTGAACGGGTCGGCACCGTCACCGTCGATGATCGTCTCCACGTCCCGCGTGGTCCATACCAGGATTGGATGCTCTGGCGTACACAGAACCGGCTCCTTGTGTCCAAAATGCGAGATCGATACCAGTGCCTGGTCATTCGGATTCTCGATGACGGACTCGACGAGGGAAAAAGAGCCGTCGTGAGAGAGCACGCGGTCGCCGGGTTGCAGGGTCTCGATCGCCCTAGGCCCTTCTGGGGTGTCGATCGGGGTGCCGGCCGGAAAGCAGCTCACCGGCTCGCCGCGCTGTTTCTTGCCCGCGTTGAGGAACGTCGGCGTCGCCGGCTGGAAGCGCCCGTCGATGATCTCGTCGACCAGTTGCTCGGCCAGCACGACGTCGCCGGCGGCCAGCGACAGGGCCACCATGACGACCCGGTCCTCGAAACGCTCGAGGTAGCGCTTCCCGTCGAAGGTCTTCAGCGTGTAGGACGTGTAGTACTTGAACGCCCCGAGGAACGTCGGGAACCGGAACTTCTTGGCGTACGCCCGATCCAGCAGTGTCTTGACGAAGTTGCGCGAGTACTGGTCGAGCACCTCGCGCTCGTAGTAGTTCTTCTGGATCAGGTAGTCGAGCTTTTCGTCCTGGTTGTGGAAGAACACGGTGTTCTGGTTGACGTGCTGCAGGAAGTACTCCCGGGCGGCGAGCACATCCTTGTCGAACTGGATCCTGCCGTCGGCGTCGTACAGGTTCAGCATCGCGTTGAGCGCGTGGTAATCCGTTTCGCCGGGCAGCGCATGCGCGCCGCCGGTGGTTACAGGCTCTGCAGCTGTGACGGTTGGTGGCACGTCTGTTCCTTCCAGAATTCTTCCAGCCCCTCGCGGACGGCTTCCACGTCGTCGGGGGTCCCCATGAGTTCGAAGCGATAGAGGTACGGCACGTTGCACTTGCGGGAGATCACGTTGCCCGCGTAGGCGAATTCCTCGCCGAAGTTGTTGTTGCCCCCGGCGATGACACCACGGAGCAACGACCGGTTGTGCTCGTTGTTGAGGAACGCGATGACCTGCTTGGGCACATAGCCACCGCTGTTGATGTCGGGGGTGGCCTTGCCACCGCCGTAGGTGGGCACCACCAGCACGTAGGGCTCATCGACCTCGATGCGCCCGTGCAGCGGAATCCTGTTGACCTGCTCGGCGGGCAGCCCCAGCTTCTCGACGAAGCGATGGGTGTTCTCGGACACGCTGGAGAAATAGACGAGGTTGCTCACTGTGTCTGCCTCCTGGGTCGGTTCCGTCGCCCGCTGGTCGGTGGGGCGGTCTCAGGCTGAGGTTGCGACCGCTCCGGCCAGCGCCTTGATCCGGTCGGGGCGGAATCCCGACCAGTGCACGTCGCCGGCGACCACCACGGGCGCCTGCAGGTGACCCAGCGCCATGACGTAGTCACGGGCCTCGTCGTCGAGGCTGATGTCGACCACCTCGTAGGCGATGCCCTGCTTGTCGAGGGCCTTGTAGGTGGCGTTGCACTGCACGCAGGCGGGCTTGGTGTACACGGTGACGGATGCGGGCTGGGTCATCTGCGGTACGGCTCCTGTCGAGATTGTCGAGATTGCGGCGAGGTCGAGAGGCTGGCACTGGCAACTGGTCGGACGGTCGATCCCGCTCTGGTTCAGCGGCCCGCGGGTCCTGGGAATTCCGGGCCGCCGGGGCCACATTTCACGAGGTCGGGGAAACGACTCCGTCGGATCTGGTGGCTCCGGCCGACCGCAATATCTTGGGGGTCCGTCGGTGCTCGGAACACTACACCTAGTGTCCGACATTGCGAAGGGATACCAGATGTTCTGAATGACATTTCTGAAATTCCCTGGTCGTAAGCCTGCTGACCTCGACACGAGCGGCGTGTCGCGTGTCACATCGGCGTGTCTGGACCCTCACCACGCCAGTGTCTCAGCGACCACCGACAAGAACGCCGCCACCGCCGCCCGGGTGTCACCCCGCCAGCAAACACGCCCGCATCCGCGACCCCGCCCGCCGGGGCCGGCTGCAGCGCGCCCGGCCCACTTCATCGCCCCGCGCGCCGACCGGGCCGCCACGACGACCAACGGCCTCGGCTACGCCGCGTCAGCTCACGTCGAACTTCCCGGGCGGTGTCGCACCCTGTTCCCCGGTCCGCACGACCGTCAGGAGATCTGGCCGGCCAACTTGCCGACGACCGCACGCAGATGGTCGCTGACCTGGGCGTTCTCCCGCGGATGCCGGCCGTCGAGCTCGGCGGTCGGCAGCGACAGGCTCAGGTCCTCGATCACCGTCGCACCGGCGATGCCGAACGACTTGCGGGTGTCGTCGTGCGCCCACACCCCGCCGTAGCGGCCGTGGGCCGCCCCGACCACCGCCAGCGGCTTGCCGCCCAGGGCCCCGGCGCCGAACGGCCGGGACAGCCAGTCGATCGCGTTCTTGAGCACACCCGGGATGCTGCCGTTGTATTCGGGAGTGACGACCAGCGCCGCATCCGCGCGTGCAGCGGCCTCCCGCAGCGCAACGACCGGCTGCGGCGCGTTGCCGTCGTCGATGTCCTCGTTGTAGAAGGGGACCTCGCCCAGCTGGTCGAACAGCTCCAGCTGCACGCCCTCCGGCGCCGCCTCGATCGCCAGTTCGGCCAGCTGGCGGTTCACCGACGCAGCGCGCAGGCTGCCCACCAGAACCAGCACGGTGTTCGTGGGACTCTCCGTCACGTCCAAGCCTCCGATCGGGTATGTCGACAGTCTCAACGCGGCCAACCGGACTCTGGTCCGATTTATTCCGGCTGGGTTAGAGTTGGCAGGTGCCTGTGTCCGACCGGTTGCCCGTGCTGCCGGTGAGCGAGCCCGGGCCGGCCGAGCGCGGTGACGCCGCGCGCAACCGTGCCCTGCTGCTCGAAGCCGCACGCCGCCTCGTCGACCAGCGCGGCGCCGACGCCGTGTCCACAGACGACATCGCCGCGGCCGCCGGGGTGGGCAAGGGAACCCTGTTCCGCAGGTTCGGCAGCCGCGCCGGGCTGATGGTGGTGCTGCTCGACGAGGACGAGAAGGCCCAGCAGCAGGCGTTCCTGTTCGGACCACCGCCACTGGGCCCCGGCGCCGCGCCGCTGCAGCGCCTGCTGGCCTACGGGCGGGAGCGGCTGAAGTTCGTCCAGGCCCACCACGGCCTGCTCTCCGATGTCAGCCGCGACCCGCAGATGCGCTTCAACGCACCCATGACGCTGCATCACCGCCACATCCGGCTGCTCCTCGAGAATGCCGGCACCTCAGGCGATCTCGATACCCAAGCCACCGCTCTGCTGACCCTGCTCGACGCCGACTACGTGCACCACGAGCTCACCGAGCGCGGCCGCAGCCTGGCCGAACTCAGCGACGCCTGGGAGACGGTGGCGCGCAAACTCTGCGGGACCTGACCGTGCCCGGCGGGCCCTGGATTCTGCACGTCGACGTGGATCAGTTCCTCGCCTCGGTCGAGCTGCAACGCCATCCCGAACTCGTCGGCCTTGCGGTGATCGTCGGCGGCAGCGGCGACCCGGACGAGCCCCGCAAGGTCGTCACCTGCGCGTCCTATGAAGCACGCGCGTTCGGCGTGCACGCCGGCATGCCGTTGCGCGCCGCGGCCCGCCGGTGCCCCGGCGCGACGTTCCTGCCCTCGGACCCGCCGGCCTACGACGCGGCCTCCGAACAGGTGATGGGGCTGCTGCGCGACCTCGGCCATCCGGTCGAGGTGTGGGGGTGGGACGAGGCCTACCTCGGTGGTGACATCGACGATCTCGGCGAGGCGTTCGCGCTCGCCGCCCGCGTGCAGCAGCTCGTGACCGCCGAGACCGGGCTGAGCTGCTCGGTGGGCATCAGCGACAACAAGCAGCGGGCCAAGGTCGCCACCGGCTTCGGCAAGCCGGCCGGAATCCACGCGCTGACCGAGCAGAACTGGATGTCGACGATGGGCGACCGCCCGGTCGACGCCCTGTGGGGCATCGGACCCAAGACCGCCAAGAAGCTGGCCGCGATCGGTATCACTAACGTCGCGGACCTGGCCGGCACCGACCCCACCGTGCTGACGGCCACCTTCGGGCCCACCACCGGCCTGTGGATCCTGCTGCTGGCCAAGGGCGGCGGCGACGAGACCGTCAGTGCGCAGCCCTGGGTCGCCCGCTCACGCAGCCATGTGGTCACGTTCCCGGCTGACCTGACCGACCGCGCCGAGATGGCGACCGCCGTCGGTGACCTCGCCCGCCGCACGCTGGCCGAGGTCGTCGAACAGGACCGAGTCGTCGCCCGCGTCGCCGTGACGGTGCGCACCGCGACGTTCCTGACCCGCACCAAGATCCGCAAACTCACCGCACCCAGCACCGACCCCGACGACGTCGTCGCCACCGCGCTGGATCTCCTCGGCTCCTTCGAACTGGACCGCCCGGTGCGGCTGCTGGGGGTGCGCCTCGAGCTGGTGATGCCCGAGGCACCCGCCGTCGCCGCCGATGTCACCGGCGGACGCTAACGTCGGCACCATGCTGGCGACGGTGGCGATCCGCGGCTACCGCTCGCTGCGCGAGATCGTGCTGCCGCTGCGCCGGCTGACGGTGGTGACCGGGGCGAACGGGACCGGCAAGTCGTCGCTCTACCGCGCGCTGCGGCTGCTCGCCGAGTGCGGCAGCGGCGAGGTGATCGGCTCGTTCGCCAGGGAAGGTGGAGTGGAATCGGCACTGTGGGCCGGACCTGAGCAACTCGGCGGCGCACGGCGCTCCGGTACCGCCCAGGGCGGTCCGCGCACCCGGCCGGTGTCCATCGAACTCGGTTATGCAGCCGACGATTTCGGCTATCTCGTCGACCTCGGGCTGCCACAGGCCAAGCGCACCGCCTTCGAGCGCGACCCCGAGGTCAAACGTGAGGTGGTGTTCACCGGGCCGGTGGCGCGGCCCGCGACCACGCTGGTTCGCCGGGTGCGTGGATACGTCGAGGTCGCCACGGACACCGGAAGCGGGTTCGACGAACTCGCCCGCAGCCTGCCCGCACACCGCAGCGTGCTGGCGGACTGGGCCGGGGCAGCCCCGGAGCTGACCCTGGTCCGGGAAAGGCTTCGTGACTGGCGCTTCTACGACGGATTCCGCGCCGACGCCCAGGCACCCTCGCGCCGCCCCCAGGTGGGCACCCGCACACCGGTCCTCGGCGACGACGGCGCCGACCTGGCCGCCGCGGTGCAGACCATCATCGAGACCGGCCGCGACGATCTGGCCCGCGCCGTCGCCGAGGCCTTCGACGGCGCAACGGTGTCGGTGGCGGTCAACGACGGACTCTTCGACCTGCAGCTGCACCAGCGGGGCATGTTACGGCCGCTGCGCAGTGCCGAGATCTCGGACGGCACTTTGCGATTCCTGCTGTGGGCCGCGGCGCTGCTGAGCCCGCAGCCGCCGTCACTGATGGTGCTCAACGAACCGGAGACCTCACTGCACCCCGACCTGATCCGCCCGCTGGCGGCGCTGATCGAAGCCGCGGCGGCACACACCCAGGTGATCGTCGTGACACATTCGCCGACGCTGCGCGAAAGTCTGCGCCTGGCGCCGCTGGGCTCCGAGGACAGCGACGCCTGGGAACTCGAGCTCTACAAGGACTGGGGCGAGACCAGGGTCGCCGAGCAGGGCCTGCTCACCACTCCCCCATGGGACTGGGGCTCGAGGTGAGCCTCAGCCCCGCTTCGACTTCGGCCGCAGCACCCGGGTGAACACCAGGTTCACCTGCTTCATCGCCAGGCTGTAGGGCCACCACATCGTTCGCTTGAACAGGTACAGCGCGCGGATGTCGGGCGAGGTGTACACGAGATACCGGTTCTTGACCACACCGCGCAGAATCCGCTCGGCGGCGTGCTCGGGTGACACCGCGTGCCCCGAGAACCGTCCGGTCCACTTGCGCACCCGCGGATCGTCGCGGTCCACCCCGGCGATGTGGACGGTCTCCACCAGGGGTGTCTGCACCGCTCCGGGCACCACCACCGAGACCCCGATGCGGTGCCGGGCCAGGTCGAAGCGCAACACCTCCGACAGGCCGCGCAGTCCGTACTTGCTCGCCGAGTACGCAGCGTGCCAGGGCAGCGCGACCAGCCCCGCCGCCGAAGAGACGTTGACCAGGTGCCCGCCCCGGCGCGCCTGGATCATCGGGGGCACGAAGCTCTCGATGACGTGGATGGGCCCCATCAGGTTGACGTCGATCATCGACTTCCACTGGTCGTGGGCCAGCCGGTCCACGGTGCCCCATGCCGAGACCCCCGCGATGTTCATCACGACGTCCATGGCGGGGTGACCGGCGTGGATGTCGGCGGCGAACGCCGCGACCTCGTCGTAGTCCGAGACGTCCAACACCCGGTGGGCGGCCACCACCGCACCCAGCGCACGCGCGTCGGCGACGGTGGCGGCGAGTCCGTCGGCATCTCGGTCGGTCAGGAACAGCTCGGCCCCCTGGGCGGCCAGCGCCAACGCCGTCGCGCGCCCGATACCGCTGGCGGCGCCGGTCAACAGGCACCGCTTCCCCGCGAAACCGTCACCGAAACCGGCACTCGAGCCACCCTGCTGCGCCATGACAGCCGACCCTACCGGCGCCGGTCCGGTCGTCCGGGGCGTCACTCGCCGGGCAGGTCGGCGCGCTCCCACAACCCGTACTGCCAGAGTCGCTCGACGATCGCGACCGCATCGGCGGGATCCTGCCCCCGCCCGACGAACGCGCTGTCGTGTGACAACGTCATCGACGTCACCGCGGTCAGGGTGCGCACCAGCGAGCGCAGATCCGGCGAGACCGGCCGGGCGCCGGAATCCTGGCTGATCAGGCCGACGATCTTGTCCACGACGGTGTCCTGGAAGTCGTCCATGATCTCGCGGATCTGGGCGTCGGTGGCCCTGGCCAGGTTGCAGGCGGCCATGATCGGGTTGTTGGACGCGTAGACGGCCGCGGCGTAGCCGACCATGCGCTTGGCGAAGTCCGTCGGCGACTCACCCGGCTCTCGCGGCGCGAAATCGTGGGTGAGCTGGGTGAGTTCGTCCATGGCATCGGCCACGATGACCGCCAGCACGGCGTACTTGGATTCGAAGTAGAAATAGAACCCGGATCGGGCGACCCCGGCGCGCTCGCTGATGGTGCTGACCGACAGCTCGGCGAAGGAACGCTCCTCGAGTAGCTCCCGAACCGCCCCGATGATGGCCTCACGCTGCCTGTCGCCGCGGCTACGGCGGTCCTCGGTGGGTTCGGCAGTCATGGCTAGACCTTCGCACCATGACTCGCCCCACTCCAAACTTGACAGCCGTCAAGTCGGCCCACGAGGATGGTGCGCACGTGACATCGACCACAGTTTGTCTGCTCAGGAGCGTGTGATGACGACGATCAGTAGCACTGATTACTGGATTGACCAGGCCAAACGGCGGCTCAAGCCGACCCCGGTGACCCTCCCCGGCATGGGTGCGGTGGAAAAGCGCCTGCTCGCGCACGACTTCAAGGAGATCACCCTGGCCGAGCCGCCGGCCGGCAGCGACCTCAAGGCGGTCAAGGGTGACCAGGGCCTGCCGATCCTGGCCCACATGATCGAGATGTTCCGCGGCGGCCCGGACTTCATCCTGCACCAGTACCGCCGGTGGGGTCCCATCTACTACTCGGGCTCGCAGGTGCTGCCCGCGGTGGCCGCCCTCGGACCCGACGCGACCCAGGCGGTGTTCACCAACCGCAACAAGGACTTCTCCCAGCGCGCCTGGGATCCGGTCATCGGGCCGTTCTTCGAGGGCGGGCTGATGCTGCGCGACTTCGACGACCATCTCTATCACCGGCGGATCATGCAGGAGGCGTTCACCCGCAGCCGGCTGACCGGGTACGTCGAGCACATCGACTCGGTGGCCTCGGCGGTGATCGCCCACGACTGGGTGGCCGACGATCCTCGCTTCCTGTTCTATCCGAGGGTCAAGGAGCTCACCCTCGACATCGCCTCGGTCGTGTTCATGGGTCACCAGGCCGGCACCGACAAGGAACTGGTGACCACCGTCAACGAGGCGTTCACCACCACCACCCGGGCCGGCAACGCGATCGTGCGCAAACCGGTTCCCCCGCTGAGCTGGTGGCGGGGCATCAAGGCCCGCCAGACCCTGGAGGACTACTTCAACGCCCGCATCGGGGAGAAACGCCGGTCGGAGAGCACCGACATGTTCAGCGTGCTGTGTCACGCCCAGGACGAGGACGGCCAGAGCTTCACCGACGAGGACGTCGTCAGCCACATGATCTTCCTGATGATGGCCGCCCACGACACCTCGACGTCGACGCTGACGACGATGGCCTACCACCTCGCCGCCAACCCGCAGTGGCAGGAGCGGTTACGCGAGGAGTCCGAGCGCATCGGCGACGGCCCGCTCGACATCGAGGCACTGGACAAGCTCGAGGCTTACGACCTGGTGATCAACGAGGCGCTGCGGATGCAGACTCCGCTGCCGTTCAACTTCCGGCAGGCCGTCCGGGACACCGACCTGCTGGGCTACTACATCCCCGAGGGCACCGCGATCATGACGTGGCCGGCGCTGAATCACCGGTTGCCCGAACTGTGGACCGATCCCGAGAAGTTCGATCCCGAACGGTTCGCCGAACCCCGCAACGAACACAAGAAGCACCGCTACGCGTTCGCCCCGTTCGGCGGCGGCGCCCACAAGTGCATCGGCATGGTGTTCGGCCAGCTCGAGATCAAGACCGTCATGCACCGGCTGCTGCGCCGCTACCGGCTGGAGCTGACCCATCCCGGCTACACGCCGCGCTACGACTACGGCGGCATGGCCGTCCCGATCGACGGCATGCCGATCGTGCTGCGCCCGCTGCACTGACCCCGATTCCGAGGCTCTCGGCCCGGGCTTGCGGCGCCGAACTGGCATTCCAGCAGCAAAAGTGCGAGAAGGACGCTGCTGGAATGCTATTTCGGCACGGGCTCAGGCAGGCGCGAGGAGCCGGTTGGCGCAGGCGATCACCGCGCGCAACGCCGACTGGGTGGGGTCCGGTGACCAGCCCATCGCCCACTCGCTTCTGGTTCCGTTGCAGCCGCGGATGAACGTCGCGGTGTGCTCACCGGCCGGCAGCTGATGAAACGCCGTCATCTCGACGGCGACACCGCGGTCGTAGAGCATCGCGGTCAGCGCGGCCACCGGCCCACTGGCCTGCGCGCTGGATGTGCCGATCGAATCCCCCACCGCCAGCGTGGCCTGGTAGCTGCGGGCCTGCGGGCCGAGCCGGCCGGACGGCCGATGCTCGTCGGCGCAGGACCACTGCCCCAGCCGCAACGGACCGGTGGCCGGCGCGTAGTGGTCGACGAACTCGTCGAAGGTCTTGGTGTCGGCGTGGTCGCGCAGTGCCTGCGGTATCGGGTGGTCCACATGGGTGGCGAACGACCTCGGCGAGGTGCTGCACGGAGTGGCGATCGGGGAGTTCATGTGCCGGCCTTCGGAATGAAGAGGAATTGACCGACGAAGTAGCGACGACCCACAGCGAGGGGTCGGTCAGGATCAGACCCCGCTGCGGGTTGCTACTACGAGTCGCTTCGGCACGGCTGCGATGCTACACCCCCGGGGCGTGGTGAGCGCAAACACATATCGGCGATGCGTGCCCGGCGCGGCTCGGGCGTCAGAATGTGCTGATGTCTTGGTCGCAGGCGGCGCTGCTGTTCGCGGCCGGAATCCTCGGCGGGCTCACCGGCAGCATCGCCGGCCTCGCCTCGGTGGCCACCTACCCCGCCCTGCTGGCCGTCGGGCTGCCACCGGTCACCGCCAACGTCACCAACACGGTGGCGCTGGTGTTCAACGGGATCGGATCGGTGATCGGGTCACGCCCGGAACTGGCCGGTCAGGGGGCGTGGCTGCGCCGCATCCTGCCGGTCGCCGCGCTCGGCGGGGTCGCCGGTGCGGTGCTGCTGCTGTCCACGCCGGCCGAGGGGTTCGAGCGTGCGGTGCCACTGCTGCTGGGCTTCGCCGCGCTGTCGATCCTGATCCCCGTCCGGCCCACCCGCGACTCCCGGGTGTCCAGCCACCACCGCCACACCCTCCGGACGATCGCCGAGGCGGCGGCGATCTTCGCGATCTGCATCTACGGCGGCTATTTCGGTGCCGCGGCCGGGGTGCTGCTGCTGGCGATGCTGCTGCGGGCCGGCCAGGCGACCCTCGCGCACGCCAACGCCGGCAAGAACGTCATCCTCGGCGTCGCCAACGGCGTCGCGGCCCTGATCTTCGCGCTCGCGGCACCGGTGCAGTGGGGCGCGGTCGGCGCGCTGGGAATCGGCTGCCTGCTGGGCGCACGGCTGGGCCCGGTCATCGTCCGGCATGCGCCCGCCGGGCCGCTGCGCCTCGCGATCGGGGTGGCCGGGCTGGGGCTGGCGGTCAAGCTGGGCATCGACGCGTACTGACGCCTACCGCTGAGGCTCACACGAACGGGTTGTCGCCCCCGGCCACCCGGGTGCCCAGGTCGATGAGATTGACCGCGGAGGCGTGCAGCCGCTCCCCCGCCTCGGAGGAGGCCTGCCCGGCCAGGTGGCGCGACCAGGTGCCCTCGATGACGATCGCGAGTTTGAAGCACGCCATCGCCAGGTACCAGTCCAGCCGGTCGGTGGGCCGTCCACCTGCGTCGCGGTAGGCCTCGAGCAGCTCGCTCCGCGACGCCAGCCCGCCGAGCGCCCCCAGCTCGGCGCCGGCGTTGATCGGGTTCGGGCCGTCGGGCCAGCAGATCAGGATCCAGCCCAGGTCCAGCAGTGGATCCCCGATCGTGCACATCTCCCAGTCGATGAACGCGGCAAGCTCCGGCACCTCGCGGCGCAGCAGCACGTTGTTCAGGTGCGCGTCGCCGTGCATGACGCCGGGCTCGCCGTCGGGGGGCCGGTTGGACTCCAGCCAGTCGGCGAGCGCGTGCACCGACGGGAACGACTCGGGCTGGTAGTGGTCGTGACGGTAGCTTTCGAGCAGCCGCATGAACTGCGGAACCTGGCGCGCCAGAAAGGATCCCGGCCGTTTGAGCTCCGCCAGCGGACTGCCCTGCCAGGGCACCGCACCCAGCTGGGCCAGGCTTGCGGCATAGGACAGCCCGACGCGGTGGCGCATCCCGGCGTCGTGGACGTAGGCCTCGTCGATCTCGTTGCCGGGGTTGAACCCGTCCACGGCCTGCATCAGGTAGAAGACCACGCCGAGCACGTCGAGGTCCTCGCAGCCGGCGATGAACTGCGGGTGCGGCACCGGCGACCCGGCCAGGGTGCGCAGCACCGCGATCTCGCGGCGCATCGTGTTGTCGCTCGTCGGCCGCGGATGTTCGGGCGGCCGGCGCAGCACCATCGGCCGGCCGTCGACGCAGACCCGCACGACGATGTTCTGCGAGCCGCCGGTCAGCGGCTCGATGTCGGTGACGGTGTCGCCCAATCCGGTGCGGCGGACCCAGCGCTGCAGCGCCGCGGTGTCGGTTTCGCTGAGCATCACGTCGACGGGCATGACGCCATCGTGTCAGCTCACCCTGCGATTTCGGCGTGGTTGTCGTCGATCAGCGGCGACAACCACGCCGAAATCACCGGACTACTTGGGGGCGAAGCGCTGTCCGGCGTCCAGCCGCAGGCACTGTCCGTTGAGCATCGGGTTCTCGACGATCGCCAGCGCCAGCTTGGCGTACTCCTCGGGCTTGCCGAGCCGCTTGGGGAACGCCGCGTCCTTGGTCAGCACGCTGGCGTACTCGTCCGGGATGCCCTGGGTCAGCCCGGTGGCGAACAGGCTGGGCGCGATCGCGAGCGCCCGGATGCCCAGGCTGCCCATGTCGCGCGCCATGGTCAGGCACATCCCGGCGATCGCCGCCTTCGACGCGGTGTAGGCCACCTGCCCGATCTGCCCCTCGAACGCCGCGATGGACGCGGTGTTGATGATGACGCCGCGCTCCTCTTTCTCGTCGTCGACGGGCTCGTTCTTGGACATGTGCCAGCCGGCCAGCCGGCTGATGTTGAAGGTGCCGATGAGGTTGAGGTCGATGCTCTTGCGGAAGGAATCCAGGCTGTGCGGCCCGTCCTTCTTGACGGTGCGCTCGGCGATCCCGCCGCCGGCGGTGGTGACGGCGATGTGCAGACCGCCCAGGGCGTCGACCACCTCGTTGATCACGGTCTCGGTGCCGTCGAAGTCGGTGACGTCGACCTCGTAGAACACGCCGCCGATCTCGGCCGCGACATCCTTACCGTTGGACTGCGGCCGGTCCAGCACCGCGACCGATGCGCCCCGCTTGGCGAGTGCTTCGGCGGTGGCCCGTCCGAACCCCGACGCGCCACCGATGACGACGGCCTTCTTGCCCTCGATCTCCATCTAGCTCCCTTTCAGCGATCTTTCTGGACTCTGCCAGACGTTGCAAAGTTCGGTCGAACTGTAAAGCAACCTAGCCGATGACATACTTCGGTAAGGCTTTCGGGTGCGTTGCGGCGGTAACTTGGCTTGCATGACCGCACCAGGCATGCGCGCGATGGGCGGTGTCGCCGCCGCAGCCGTCGCCGTGGGCGTGGCCCAACTGATCGGCGCGGCGTTCGGCCCGGAGGCCGACGTGCGCACCGCGGTCGGCTCCGCGGTGATCGACCTGACCCCGGGACCGGTCAAGGAATGGGCGATCCAGCTGTTCGGCACCGCCGACAAGCTGGTGCTGACGGTGTCGGTGCTGGTGGTGATCGCGCTGCTGGCCGCGGTCGCCGGCCTGGCCGAGACGAAACGCCGTCCCATCGGCAGCGTCATGATCGTGCTGGCCGGCGTCCTCGGCGCCGCGGCGCTGCTCACCCGCGAGCAGTCCACCGCCGTCGACGTCATCCCGACGGTGATCGGGGCGATCTGCGGCGTGGCGGTGTTGCGGCTGCTGGTGTCCGACCGGTTCGGCGCGGCCGACACCGGCTCGGACACCGCGCCGGACGGCTCCCCGGGGGACGACGGTTCGGTACCCGACCGGGCCAAACGCCGGTCCCTGGTCACGCTGGGCCTGCTCGGCGCGGGCGCGGTCAGCGGGGTGGCCGGCGTGGTGATCACCCGGTTGACGGCCTCGGTGTCCGGCGACCGGCAACAGTTCGCGCTGCCGCAGATCGACGTCCCCGCTGCCCCGATCCCGGACTCGGTGCAGCCGGCCGGGGTGGATCTGCCGTCGTTCGTCACCAGCAACGCCGACTTCTACCGCATCGACACCGCGCTGGTGGTGCCGCAGCTCAGCCGGGAGCTGTGGGAGCTGCGCATCCACGGGATGGTCGACCGGGAGGTCACCTTCAGCTGGGCGGACCTGGAGCGGTTCGAGGTCGTCGAACAGGCCGTCACCCTGACCTGCGTATCCAATCCGGTTGGTGGCGATCTCATTTCGAATGCCGTGTGGACCGGCTACCGGGTTCGCGACCTGCTCGCCGAAGCCGGCGTGCACTCCGATGCGGACATGGTGTTGTCCAAGTCGGTGGACGGGTGGACCGCCGGCACCCCGCTCGAGGTGCTGACCGCGCCGGAGCCGATGCTGGCGGTCGGCATGAACGGTCAGCCGCTGCCGGTCGAGCACGGGTACCCGGCCCGGCTGGTGGTGCCCGGGCTGTACGGCTACGTCTCGGCGACCAAGTGGGTGATCGATCTGGAGCTGACCCGCTTCGACCGGGCCGAGGCGTACTGGACCCGGCTGGGCTGGGCTGCGCGGGGCCCGATCAAGACCGAGTCCCGCATCGACGTGCCGCGCAGCGGCCAGGATGTGCCGGCCGGCCCGGTGCGGTTCGGCGGGGTGGCGTGGGCCCAGGACCGCGGGGTGCGCGCCGTGGAGGTCCGCATCGACGGCCCGGACGGCGAAGGGCAGTGGCAGCAGGCCACGCTGGGAGACGGCTACTCGGATGCCACCTGGCGGCTGTGGAGCGTGGACTGGGAGGCCGGCGCGCCGGGTCTGCACACGATCACGGTGCGGGCCACCGACAACAGCGGGTACACCCAGACCTCCGATCGTGCCGACGTCGTCCCCGACGGCGCGACGGGCTGGCATTCGGTCGACTTCGCCGTCACGTGAGGCCCGCCGCGCCGAACTCGCATTCCAGCAGGCCCGCACTCGCACTTTCGCTGCCGGAATGCCGTTTCGGCGCAGTGTCGGTGGGGCGTGTCAGGGTGATGACGTGCTGCTGGTAGACGTCGCCCGCGCCTCGGCCGATGTGGCCGGATCGTCGGCGCGGCTGGCGAAGGTCGCCCGTCTCGCCGACCTGCTGAGCGGGCCGGGGGCGGAATCCGACCCGGATCAGCTCGCCGTCGTGGTGTCCTGGCTGTCCGGCGAACTGACCCAACGCCAGATCGGGGTGGGCTGGGCCGCGCTGCGCACCGTCCCCGGACCCGCCGCCGAACCCGGTCTGACGGTGCGCGGGGTCGACGAGCGCTTCGGCACCATCGGCGCGACGTCCGGGAAGGGTTCCCAATCGCGCCGCGCCGAACTGCTGGGCGACCTGTTCGGTGCGGCCACCGACGTCGAGCAGGTCTTCCTGCGCCGGCTGCTCACCGGGGAGCTGCGCCAGGGCGCGCTGGTCGGTGTCATGGCCGACGCGGTGGCCCGGGCAGCCGGCGTACCGGCGCCGGCGGTGCGCCGGGCGGCGATGCTCAGCGGGGATCTGCCCGCGGTGGCCGCGGCCGCGATCACCGGCGGCGCCGCAGCTCTGGAGCGGTTCCGGCTCCGGGTCGGCACCCCGGTCGGCCCGATGCTGGCCCAGACCGCCGGTGGTGTCGGCGATGCACTCGAACGGCTCGGCGGCACAGCGATGTTCGAAGCGAAACTGGACGGCGCCCGGGTTCAGATCCACCGCGACGGCGACGCGGTGTCGGTCTTCACCCGCAGCCTCGACGACATCACCGCGCGCCTGCCCGAGGTCGTCACCGCGGTGCTCGCACTGCCGGTCTCGAACCTGATCGCCGACGCGGAGGCCATCGCGCTGCGCCCCGACGGCCGCCCGCACCGCTTTCAGGTCACCGCCTCGCGGTTCGGCCGCCGGGGCGGCGCCACCGCGGCCGACGCACAGCGGTTGTCGGTGTTCTTCTTCGACGTCCTGCGCATCGACGGACGCGATGTGCTCGATCTGCCCGCCGGCGAGCGTCTGGCGATGCTCGACGCCGCGGTGCCGCGGTACCAGCGCGTGGACCGGCTGCTGACCTCCGACCCCGACGCCGCGCAGCGGTTCCTCGATGCGACGCTGTCCGCCGGTCACGAAGGCGTGATGGCCAAGTCACCGGCCGCGCCGTACGAGGCCGGCCGGCGCGGTGCGGGCTGGCTGAAGGTCAAGCCGGTGCACACCGTCGACCTCGTCGTGCTGGCCGTGGAGTGGGGCTCCGGGCGCCGCACCGGCAAGCTGTCCAACATCCACCTCGGTGCCCTGGACCCAGCAACCGGCGGATTCGTGATGCTGGGCAAGACGTTCAAAGGCATGACCGACGAGATGTTGACGTGGCAGACCGCCCGCTTCCTGGAGCTGGCCGACGGACCCACCGACTCATATGTCGTCGGCGTGCGCCCCGAGCAGGTCGTCGAGATCGCGTTCGACGGGATCCAGACGTCGTCGCGCTATCCCGGCGGGATGGCATTGCGCTTCGCCCGGGTGCTGCGCTACCGCGACGACAAGAGCCCCGCCGAGGCCGACACGATCGACACGGTGCGCGCGATCTACGAACGAGGCCACTGAGCAAGTTTGCCGCTGGCATGATGTGCCTTTGCCGGAACACCTGGAGGTGCGGGGATGAGCGGTGCGGTCTCCGACGGCGGCGCCGTCGGACTCGTGGCCGGGGTGCCCCGCCGGCGCATAGTCCTGGCCTCGATGGTCGGCACCACCATCGAGTTCTACGACTTCTACATCTATGCCACGGCCGCCGTCTCGGTGTTCCCGCACCTGTTCTTTCCGAAGGGCGATCCGACGACGGCGCTGCTGGCGTCGCTGGCGACGTTCGGCCTGGCCTTCGTCGCCCGGCCGGTCGGCTCGGTCGTGTTCGGCCACTTCGGCGACCGGGCCGGGCGAAAGACCACGCTGGTGGCCTCGCTGCTTTTGATGGGCATCGCGACGTTCGCGATCGGGCTGCTGCCGACCTACACGCAGGTCGGAGTCCTCGCCCCGGCGCTGCTGGCCGTCATGAGGTTTGCCCAGGGGCTCGCGCTCGGCGGCGAGTGGAGCGGCGCAGCGCTGCTGGCCACCGAGACCGCCGCTCCCGGCAAGCGCGGCTGGGCGGCGATGTGGCCGCAATTGGGGGCACCGCTCGGTTTCCTGCTGGCCAACAGCCTGTTCGTCGGCTTGATCCTGGTGCTCGGCCACAGCAACATCGACCCCGACCCCGACGGCCCGTTCCTGACCTGGGGATGGCGGGTGCCGTTCCTGCTCAGCGCGGTGATGGTCGCCATCGGCCTCTACGTGCGGCTGCGCATTCTGGAGACCCCGGTGTTCACCCGCGCCGTCGAGCGCGGCGAGAAGGTGAAAGCACCTCTGACAGAGGTGTTCCGGACCAGTTGGCGGCAGCTGATCATCGGCACCTTCGTGATGCTGGCGACCTACACGCTGTTCTACATCGTGACCACCTGGGCGCTGAGCTTCGGCACCGCGGCGCCGCCACCGGACGGGACGGGGCTGGGGTTCGGGTATGTCGATTTCCTGGAGCTGCAGCTGGTCGCGGTGCTGTTCTTCGCCGCCACCCTGCCGGTGGCGGGGCTGCTCGCAGACCGTTTCGGCCGCCGGCGCACCCTGCTGGTGGTGACCGCCGCAATCATGGCCTACGCGGCACTGTTCGCGCCGATGCTCGGCTCGGGCACCACCTCGGCGGCGATGATGCTGGTGTTCCTGATCATCGGCATGACGCTGATGGGCCTGACGTTCGGCCCGATGAGCGCCGTGCTGCCCGAGCTGTTTCCGACCAACGTCCGCTACACCGGATCCGGGATCTCCTACAACGTGTCCAGCATCCTCGGGGCGGCGGTGGCACCGTTCATCGCGACCTGGCTGGCGACCAGCTACGGAGTCGGCTGGGTGGGCCTGTACCTGTTCGTCGCCGCGGCCCTGACCTTCGCGGCCCTGCTCATCATGCGAGAGACCAAGGATGCCTCGCTCGACTCGGCCGGCCCGGCAGATGCGGTGCGCTGAGGGTTTCATTGAGGCGCCCCGCCGGCCGCGCTAAACTGTTGGCCATACCGTAAGTGCCCACAGAACGGATCGGCCATGAACAAAGACGACATGATTTTGATCAGCGTGGATGATCACATCGTCGAGCCGCCGGATATGTTCGCCAATCATCTGCCGAAGAAGTATTTGGATGAGG
>NZ_JBSWXU010000028.1:0-46162 GCF_056160785.1 Mycobacterium sp. ABE4_509
GTGCGGCCGGCTCGGTCTGGTCGTCGCGGTGGCCGCCGACCCGCTGGCGCGGTTGTCCGGGCTGACCGCCACCGCGGAATGGCTTTCCGGCGCCGCGCTGGTCGGCTACGGCGCACTGCTCTACGCGGTGTCCGGGGTGCGGTCGGTGCGGCGGGTCGGTCAGGGCGTCCTCGTCGGAAACCTGGCCTTCGCCGCCGCCGTCGGCGTCGTGCTGGCCGGCGGCTGGCTGCCGCTGACCGGGTTCGGCGTCGCTGCCGCGGTGACGTTCGTCGCGGTCACGCTCGGCTTCGCCGGGCTGCAGTACCTCGGGGTGCGCCGTCTGGCGCGACCCCCGCATGACTGGTCCGGGGCCGGCGCCGCGCACGCGAGGAGCGTGAGCTCGCGGGTGCGAGGTTCCGGCGTCGGCTCCGGCACCGGTCGTCCGTTCGCAACACCCATCCACTGAAAGGAATCACCATGACCGCCACCTTCTCCGCACGGCTGGGCGAATCGACCGACTCGCTGCTGCGTTTCGCGATGCGCGCCGACGCGGTGCTGACCGGGTTGGCCGGCGTGCTCGCCCTGCCGCTGGCCGGTTGGCTGGCCACCGTGTCGGGCACCACCACGACCATCGAGTACTCGCTGGCGGCGTTCTTCATCGGCTACGGCGCGGTGGTGTTCGGGCTGTCCACGCTGCCGCGGGTCGCGACCGCGGGCCTGGCGGTGATGGCGGCCAATCTGCTCTATTCGGTGGCTACCGTCCTGGTGGTCGTCACCGATGTGTGGACGCTCACCACCACCGGGATCGTTCTGGTGCTGGCCACCGGGGTGTACACGCTGGTCTTCGCCGACCTGCAGTACGTGGGCTGGCGGCGGCTGCGCCGGACGTCGGCCGAACACGCATAGCCGCAGGATCCGGTGGCCCGGCGCGCGGCACCGCCAGTGCCCGCGCCGGGTACGCGTGTGTCGCGCACCCTCAGAGCTTGCGCAGGCGCAGCCGGTTGATGGAGTGGTCGGCGTCCTTGCGCAGCACCAGCGTGGCGCGCGGCCTGGTCGGCAGGATGTTCTCGATCAGGTTGGGCCGGTTGATCGACTGCCAGATGTCCCGGGCGGCGAACATCGCCTGCTCGTCGGACAGTGTCGAGTAGTGGTGGAAGTGCGATGCCGGGTCGGCGAACGCTCCGGCCCGCATCGACAGGAAGCGCGAGATGTACCACTGCTCGATGTCCTCGATGCGCGCGTCGACGTACACCGAGAAGTCGAACAGATCCGACACCATCAGCGCCGGACCGGTCTGCAGCACGTTGAGACCCTCGAGGATGACGATGTCGGGGTGCTCGATGATCTGCTTCTCGCCGGGCACGATGTCGTACAGCAGGTGCGAGTACACCGGAGCGCACACGGCGTCGGCGCCCGACTTGACCGCGGTGACGAACCGCATCAGCGCCCGGCGGTCATAGCTTTCCGGGAAGCCCTTCCGGTGCATCAGGTTTCGCCGCTTCAACTCGGAGTTGGAGTACAGGAACCCGTCGGTGGTGACGAGGTCGACCCGGGGGTGGTGCTCCCAGCGGGCCAGCAGCGCCTGCAGCACGCGGGCGGTGGTGGACTTGCCGACCGCAACGCTGCCGGCGACGCCGATCACGAACGGCACCGGGCGGTCCGGGCTCTGCACCGGCTCGCCCAGGAACTCCGCGGTCGCCGCGAACAGCGCCTGGCGCGCCGCCACCTGCAGGTGGATCAGACGGGCCAGCGGCAGGTAGACCTCCTGGACCTCGAGCAGGTCGATCTTCTCGCCCAGACCGCGCAGCTTGACCAGTTCGTCCTCGGTCAGCTTCAACGGCGTCGACATGCGCAGAGCGCGCCACTGACTCCGGTCGAATTCCACATAGGGGCTCGGGTCGCTCAGCCGCGCCATGCGCACAGTCTTGCAGCTAGCGTGGGGCGGCATGGACCCTGGTATCGATTCCGGCGCGAACGCCGGGCTGGACTCGGCTGCTTCTGCTGGCTTCGTACGCGAGTACCTGACGCTCGGACTGCGCTTCGACAGGGTGGAGGAAGGCTACGTCGACGCGTTCACCGGTGACCCCGCCCTGCGCCGTGCGGTGGCCGACGAGCCGCGCCCCGAGCCCGCCGATCTGGTTCGTCAGGCGCAGCGGCTGCTCGCCGAGCTGCCCGCCGGGCTCGACGATGCCCGCGCCGCGTTCATCGGTGCCCACCTGCGGGCGCTGGCCTGCGCGGGGCGCAAGTTCGCCGGTCAGGACGTCGGCTTCGTCGACGAGGTCCAGGCCTACTTCGACGTCCGGATCGGCCGCGGGGACCCCGAGCGCTACCGGCAGGCGCACACCAGGCTCGACGAGGCGCTCGGCGGGTCCGGGCCGCTCGCCGAGCGGGTCCAGGCGCACCGGTCGGCCGAGGAGATTCCGCCCGCCCGCCTCGAGGAGTGCATTCACGCCTTCTCCAGTGCGCTGCGGGACCGGGTGCGTGCGACGTTCCCGCTGCCGGCCCGCGAGACCATCACCTACGAGGTGGTCACCGACAAGCCGTGGTCGGGGTTCAACTACTACCTCGGCGACTACACCTCCACCGTGGCCGTCAACGCCGACCTCAAACAGCAGATGTCGAACCTGCCGCGGCTGGTGGCCCACGAGTCCTATCCCGGCCACCACACGGAGCACTGCCGCAAGGAGGCGGGCCTGGTGGAAGGCCAGGGGCAGGCCGAGCAGACGATCTTTCTGGTCAACACACCGCAGTGTCTGATGGCCGAGGGGTTGGCCGACCTGGCGCTGTACGCCGCCGTGGGCCCCGGGTGGGGTGGCTGGGCCGGCGAGATCTACGCCGACCTGGGCCTGCGTTTCGACGGTGAGCGGGCCGAGGCGATCTCGGAGGCCACCGCCGCGCTGGCCGACGTCCGCCAGGACGCCGCGCTGATGCTGCACGACCAGCATCGCCCTGTCGACGAGGTCGTGGAGTTCCTCAAGCGGTGGCTGCTGGTGAACGACGAACGGGCCAGGCAGATGCTGCGCTTCCTGTCCTCACCGCTGTGGCGGGCCTACACCAGCACCTACGTCGAGGGATACCGGCTGCTGCGCGGATGGTTGGACGCCCGGCCCGACGAGGTCAGCCTCACCGACCGGTTCGCCAGGCTGCTCGACGAGCCGCTGATCCCGTCGTCGTTGCGGGCCGGCGAGCTTTCGACCGCGGAC
Source organism: Mycobacterium sp. ABE4_509 (assembly GCF_056160785.1). Taxonomy (NCBI): domain Bacteria; kingdom Bacillati; phylum Actinomycetota; class Actinomycetes; order Mycobacteriales; family Mycobacteriaceae; genus Mycobacterium; species Mycobacterium sp. ABE4_509. The sequence continues at coordinate 3,183 of NZ_JBSWXU010000028.1, forward strand.
GTGCATTCCCGGTAGCGCCGGGCGCCGGGCCGCTACCACCGGCGCACGCTCGCGTCCTGCCACCGGACTAGGCTCGCAGGCATGACTGCTGACTCCACCATCGCCGGTCTGGGTGCCGAGTACGCCGATACCGCCAGCGAGGCCTACCGGGCCGCGCTGCGGGTGATCGAATCCGTCGAGCCCCGCATCGCCGCCGCGACCCGCAAAGAGCTTGCCGACCAGCGGAGTTCGCTCAAGCTGATCGCCAGCGAGAACTACGCCTCACCGGCGGTGCTGTTGACCATGGGCACCTGGTTCTCGGACAAGTACGCCGAGGGCACCATCGGGCACCGCTTCTACGCGGCCTGTCAGAACGTCGACACCGTCGAGGCGCTGGCCGCCGAGCACGCCCGCGAGCTGTTCGGCGCCCCGTACGCCTACGTGCAGCCGCACTCGGGCATCGACGCCAACCTGGTCGCCTACTGGGCGATCCTGGCCACCCGGGTCGAGGCCCCGGGCCTGGCGGAGATGGGCGCCAAGCACACCAACGATCTGTCCGAGGCCGACTGGGAGTCGCTGCGCAACAAGATGGGCAATCAGCGGCTGATGGGCATGTCGCTGGACACCGGCGGCCACCTGACGCACGGCTTCCGGCCCAACATCTCCGGCAAGATGTTCCATCAGCGCCAGTACGGGACCAACCCGCAGACGGGGTTCATCGACTACGACGCCGTCGCCGCCGCGGCGCGCGAGTTCAAGCCGTTGGTGCTGGTGGCCGGCTACTCGGCGTACCCGCGGCGGGTGAACTTCGCCAAGATGCGCGAGATCGCCGACGAGGTGGGCGCCACGCTGATGGTCGACATGGCGCATTTCGCCGGCCTGGTGGCGGGCAAGGTGTTCACCGGTGACGAGGACCCGGTGCCGCATGCCCACGTGACCACGACGACGACGCACAAGTCGCTGCGCGGTCCGCGCGGCGGCCTGGTGCTGGCCACCGAGGAGTACGCACCCGCGGTGGACAAGGGCTGCCCGATGGTGCTCGGCGGCCCGCTGTCGCACGTGATGGCGGCCAAGGCGGTCGCGCTGGCCGAGGCGCGCCAGCCGGCGTTCCAGGCCTACGCCCAGGCTGTTGCCGACAACGCCCAGTCGCTGGCCGACGGCTTCGTCAAGCGCGACGCCGGACTGGTCACCGGCGGCACCGACAACCACCTGGTGCTGCTCGATGTGACCTCGTTCGGCCTGACCGGCCGCCAGGCGGAGTCGGCGCTGCTGGACTCCGGGATCGTCACCAACCGCAACGCCATCCCGGCCGACCCCAACGGGGCCTGGTACACCAGCGGCATCCGGTTCGGGTCGCCGGCGCTGACCACCCGGGGCTTCGGCGCCGACGAGTTCGACCGGGTCGCCGAGCTGGTGGTGGAGGTGCTGAGCAACACCGAGCCCGCCGCCGGGCCGAACGGTCCGTCGAAGGCGAAGTACACGCTGGCCGACGGCACCGCCGAGCGGGTCCGCGCCGAAGCCGCCGAGCTGCTCGATGCCAACCCGCTCTACCCCGGCCTGACTCTGTAGATCTCTCCGCCGAACTGGCATTCCGGCAGCGTCTCTCTCGCACTTTCGCTGCCGGAATGCCGTTTCGGCGCGACACGTGCGCGGGAGTTTTACGATTCCCACAGAGTTGGGTTACTGTAACCGCATGGCACAGAAACCTGTCGCTACTGCGTTGACCGTCGAGCTCGAGCCCGTCGTCGAGCAGGAGCTGCGGCGTCACCTCGACACCGAGGACATCTGGTACGCCCACGACTACGTACCCTTCGACCAGGGCGAGAACTTCGCGTTCCTGGGCGGACAGGACTGGGATCCTTCGCAGGTCAGCCTGCCCCGGCACATCACCGATGCGCTCGAGATCCTGCTCATCACCAAGGACAACCTCGCCGGTTACCACCGCGAGCTGGTGGAGCACTTCATCCTCGAGGACAAGTGGGGCCGGTGGATGGGCCGCTGGACCGCCGAGGAGACCCTGCACCAGATCGCGTTGCGCAACTACCTGGTGGTCACTCGCGAGATCGACCCTGCGGCCAATGAGGACGTGCGCGTCGAGCACGTCATGAAGGGCTACCGCGCCGACTCCTACAGCCAGATCGAGACGCTGGTGTTCATGGCGTACTTCGAGCGCGCCCACGCCGTGTACTGCCGCAACCTGGCCGCCCAGATCGCCGAACCGGTGCTGGCGGGCATGGTGGGCCACATCGCCAAGGACGAGGAACGCCACGAGGAGTTCTTCGCCAACCTGGTCTCGCACTGCCTCAGTCAGCATCGCGACGAGACGATCGATGCCATCGCGGCCCGCGCAGCGACCCTCGACGTGGTCGGCGGCGACATCGACGCCTACGGCGACAAGGTGCAGGTCGTCGCCGAGAAAGGCATCTTCGACAGGGCGGCGCTGGCCCGCGTCGTCTCCGACCGGATCACCGGCTGGGGTTTGGCCGACGAACCGCGTCTGGCACAGTTCATCAGCTCGTAACTCCCGCGCCGTCCCGTCTCGGCGCGCCTGTCAGGCGCGAATGGCGCACCCGGAGTAGCGTCGTTTCCGATGGCTAGCGAAATGCTCTGCTGTCCGGGCGGTCCAGATCGATTCGATTCGAAAAGGACCGGCCCCGGTCCTGAGGCCGCTGTGTGTCCACCGAGAACGTTCGTGTGGGGCCACATGAACTTGGATGCCTCGAGGAGCGCTCTGTGACTGATTCGCAGGATCGGCCGGGCCAGCAAGCCGACGGATGTCGGACCTACGTGCTCGACACCTCAGTTCTCCTATCCGATCCGTGGGCAATCATGCGGTTCGCCGAACACGAAGTGGTTGTCCCGCTGGTGGTGATCAGCGAACTCGAGGCCAAACGGCATCACCATGAGCTCGGTTGGTTCGCCCGGCAGGCGTTGCGGCTGTTCGACGATCTGCGTCTGGAGCACGGGCGCCTCGACCAGCCGATCTCGGTGGGCGAGCTGGGCGGCACGCTGCACGTCGAGCTCAACCACAGCGACCCGACGGTGCTTCCGGCTGGTTTCCGCACCGACACCAACGATGCGCGCATCCTGACCTGCGCGGCCAACCTGGCCGCCGAGGGCAAGCGAGTCACGTTGGTGAGCAAGGACATTCCGCTGCGCGTCAAGGCCGGTGCCGTCGGCCTGGCCGCCGACGAGTACCACGCGCAGGACGTCGTCACGTCCGGCTGGACCGGGATGGCCGAGTTGGAGGTCGCCGGCCAGGACGTCGACGCGCTGTTCGCCGACGGCGACGTCGACCTCGAAGCCGCCCGCGACCTGCCCTGCCATACCGGGGTTCGGTTGCTGGGCACCAACTCTCACGCCCTGGGTCGGGTCAACGCCGACAAGCGGGTGCAGCTGGTGCGCGGCGACCGGGAGGCGTTCGGCCTGCGGGGCCGCTCCGCCGAACAGCGCGTCGCGCTCGATCTGCTGCTGGACGAATCGGTGGGCATCGTCTCGCTGGGCGGCAAGGCCGGCACCGGCAAGTCCGCGCTGGCGCTGTGCGCCGGGCTCGAGGCGGTGCTGGAACGGCGCACCCAGCGCAAGGTCGTGGTGTTCCGCCCGCTCTACGCGGTCGGCGGTCAGGACCTGGGCTACCTGCCCGGCAGCGAGAGCGACAAGATGGGTCCGTGGGCCCAGGCCGTGTTCGACACCCTCGAAGGCCTCGCCAGCCCCGCGGTGCTGGAGGAGGTGCTCTCCCGCGGCATGCTCGAGGTGCTGCCCCTGACCCACATCCGGGGCCGGTCGCTGCACGACTCGTTCGTGATCGTCGACGAGGCGCAGTCGCTGGAGCGCAACGTGCTGCTGACTGTGCTGTCGCGGCTGGGCTCCGGCTCGCGGGTGGTGCTGACCCACGACGTGGCGCAGCGGGACAACCTGCGGGTCGGTCGCCACGACGGTGTGGCCGCGGTGATCGAGAAGCTCAAGGGGCATCCGCTGTTCGCCCACATCACGCTGCTGCGCAGCGAGCGCTCCCCGATCGCGGCGCTGGTGACCGAGATGCTCGAGGAGATCGGCCCGGGGAACCTGCCCTGATTGGTGATTTCGGCGTGGTTGTCACCGCTGGGCGACGACAACCACGCCGAAATCGCTGGGTGATGGCGCCGGTTGCGGCGGTAGCGGCCGCGCTGGGGTTGATGACGGCGCCGGGCGCCGCGGCCCAGCCGGTCGATTGCGCGCAGGTCAAATGCGTGGCGTTGACCTTCGACGACGGGCCGGCCGCCCACACCGACCGGCTGCTGCAGATCCTGCGTGACCAGGACGCGCGCGCGACGTTCTTCCTGATCGGCGACAAGGTGGCAGCCGACCCTGCCGCCGCGGCGCGCATCGCTGCGGCGGGCATGGAGATCGGCAACCACACCTGGTCGCATCCGGACATGACGATGCTGCCGCCGCAGGAGATCGCCGCGCAGTTCGCCGGGACCAACGACGCCATCGAGGCGACGACCGGTCAGCGGCCGACGCTGGCCCGCACCGGCGGCGGCACCGTCGACGACGCTGTGCTGGCCGAGGCGGGACGCCAGGGGCTGGCCGTGATCAATTGGGACGTCGTGCCGTTCGACTGGCTCAACGACGCGAACATCGCCGAGACGCGTGCGGTGCTGATGCGCCAGATCCGGCCCGGTTCGGTGGTGTTGCTGCACGACACGTTCGCCTCGACGGTCGATCTCGTCGCCGAGTTCCTGCCGGTCCTGCAGGCCAACGACTACCACCTGGTGACCGTCACCGAGATGCTGGGGCCACGCGCCCCCGGCAGCCTCTACGGCGGCCGGGACAACGGCCCGCCGGCCGATGATCTGGTCGACCGCCCGGGTTAGCGCCGGCCGACCCGCCACCCCGCATACACCAGACCGATCCCGGCCGCCGCGATGATCGGCCCGGCAATCGACCACGTGGTGGTGCCGGTCATCGGGCTGCCGCCGACGAGGCCGAACCCCTGAAGCGCGAACAGCGTGCCGGACAGGGTCACCAGGACACCGAGGCCCACCAGCGCGATGGATGAGATGGTTCGCATCGGACCAGGCTAACTCCGCCCACTCGGGCCCCTGGGCCGATGATCCCGTTCGATCGTCGCTGCGGCGAACCGGTCCACCGAGGTCAGTGGCGGCGGCGGGACTCCACCAGATACCACCCCGCGGCGGCTGCTCCCGACATCGCCAGCATCCGGTCGGCGCCGCCGCCGTTGCGCACCTTCGACAGGCCCAGCAACGAGGCCAGCCCCAGCATCACGAACCCGGTGCCCAGCGCGGGCTGGCTGGTGGCCGTTGTGACCAGAGTGCCGGGAGTGGACGCCGGTGCGGCTGATGCGGCTGATGCGGCGATGTCAGCGATGTTGTGGTGTACAGGCACCGAGCCCTCCTTGAGCCGAACGCGTGAGACCACTCGACGCTAGGCCGCGACCGGCCCGCGACGAATCGGGTGTTTCCCTAATCTTGTTGCGGTCTCGGCGATTCGTCAGGCGTTTCGCGTGATCGGTGCGCCCGGATTCGCGTCAGCGCAGGTCGTCTTTGACCTTCGCCATCGCCAGCACGTCCAGCCGCTTGTCGAGCTCCTCCTCGGAGAGCTTGTCGCCGATCAGGCCGCGGTCGATGACCGTCTGGCGGATGGTCTTGCGCTCCTTGAGGGCTTCCTTGGCGACCTTGGCGGCCTCTTCGTAGCCGATCGCCGAGTTCAGCGGCGTGACGATCGACGGCGAGGACTCGGCGAGCTCACGCAGCCGCTCGTCGTTGGCGACCAGGCCGTCGATGCACTTGGTGGCGAACAGCTTCGACGCGTTGGACAGCAGCGTGAACGACTCCAGCACGTTGCGGGCCATCATCGGGATGTAGACGTTGAGCTCGAAGGCGCCCGAGAGGCCACCGACCGTCACGGCCGCGTCGTTGCCGATCACCTGGGCGGCCACCTGTGTGACGGCCTCCGGGATGACGGGGTTGACCTTGCCCGGCATGATCGAGCTGCCCGGCTGCAGGTCGGGCAGCTGCAGCTCGCCCAGACCGGTCAGCGGGCCCGACCCCATCCAGCGGATGTCGTTGGCGATCTTGGTCAGCGACACCGCGATGGTCTTCAGCGCGCCGGAGGCCTCGACCAGACCGTCGCGCGCGGCCTGGGCCTCGAAGGAGTCCACCGCGGTGCGCAGCTCGGCGATGCCGGTCTCGTTGACGAGCACCTCGACCACCTTGGCGCCGAAGCCGTCGGGTGCGTTGAGCCCGGTGCCCACGGCGGTGCCGCCGATCGCCAGCTCGCCCAGCCGGGGCAGCGACGCCTTGACGCGCTCGATCCCGGCCTGGATCTGGCGGGCGTATCCGCCGAACTCCTGGCCCAGCGTCACCGGGACCGCGTCCATCAGGTGGGTGCGGCCGGACTTCACGGCGGTGTGCCACTGGCCCGCCTTGGCGGTCAGCGACTCGTGCAGCGTCTCCAGGGCCGGGATGAGGTGACGCACAGCGGCTTCGGTGGCCGCGATGTGGGTGGCGGTGGGGAACGTGTCGTTGGAGCTCTGCGACATGTTCACGTCGTCGTTGGGGTGCACGGTCACCCCGTTGGTCGCGCAGATCGAGGCGATTACCTCGTTGGTGTTCATGTTCGAGCTGGTGCCCGAGCCGGTCTGGAACACGTCGATCGGGAACTGGTCGTCATGCTGACCGTCGGCGATCTCGGCCGCGGCGGCGATGATCGCGTCGGCCTTCTCCGCGGCCAGCAGCCCCAGATCCTTGTTGACCTGCGCGCAGGCGCCCTTGAGCAGGCCCAGCGCGCGGATCTGGGTGCGTTCCAGCGGCCGGAAGGAGATCGGGAAGTTCTCCACCGCCCGCTGGGTCTGCGCGCGCCACAGCGCGTTCTTGGGCACCCGCACCTCGCCCATGGTGTCGTGTTCGATCCGGTACTCGGTGTTGTCGACGCCGCTGTCGGTCATTGGCTCCCTGCTCGTTTCGGTTCGGACTGGTTGTCGGGTTCGGTGCCTGCGGCCGGTGCTTACGGCAGCGGGTAGGCGGCGGTCTTGTCGCCGGTGAAGTCGACTGCGGAGTACTCGTTGAGCTTGGCCAGCCGGTGGTAGGCCTCGACCATCCGGACCGTGCCGGACTTCGATCGCATCACGATCGACTGGGTGGTACAACCGCCACCGAAGAACCGGACCCCGTTGAGCAGGTCGCCGTCGGTGACGCCGGTGGCGCAGAAGAACACGTTCTCGCCGGAAACCAGGTCCCTGGTGGTCAGCACCTGGTCGATGTCGTGGCCGCGGTCGATGGCGCGCTGGCGCTCGTCGTCGTCGGTGGGTGCCAGCGTCGCCTGGATCTCACCGCCCATGCAGCGGATCGCGGCGGCGGTGATGATGCCCTCGGGGGTGCCGCCGATCCCGGCGAGCATGTCGGTGCCCGAATCCGGCCGGCACGCCGCGATCGCGCCGGCGACGTCGCCGTCGGAGATCAGCCGGATACGCGCACCGGCGGCGCGCACATCGGCGATGAGGCGCTCGTGGCGGGGCCGGTCGAGGATGCACACGGTGATGTCGGAGACCGAGGCCTTGCGCACCTTCGCGATCCGCTGGACGTTCGCCGCGATCGGCGAGGTGATGTCGATGAAGTCGGCGACGTCGGGCCCGGCGGCGATCTTGTTCATGTAGAACACCGCCGACGGGTCGAACATCGCTCCGCGCTCGGCCACGGCGAGCACCGAGATCGCGTTGGGCATGCCCTTGCTCATCAGGGTGGTGCCGTCGATCGGGTCGACCGCGAAGTCGCATTCGGGTCCGTCGCCGTTGCCGACCTCCTCGCCGTTGTAGAGCATCGGCGCGTTGTCCTTCTCGCCCTCGCCGATCACCACGACGCCGCGCATCGACACCGAGTTGACCAGCTCGCGCATCGCGTCGACGGCGGCTCCGTCGCCGCCCTCCTTGTCGCCGCGGCCGACCCAGCGGCCGGCTGCCATGGCTCCCGCCTCGGTCACCCGGACGAGTTCGAGGGCGAGGTTGCGGTCAGGGGCTTCCCGGCGCGAGGGCGTTGTCATGGCCAGATTGTCCCATTAGCGGGTCGGGGTCCGGGAGCTGGGATACTGGCTGGCATGACGACGCCGCCCGAGCCGGGTCCGCAGGTCGGCGGGCAGACCGCCGGCCACCCCGATCCCGCTGGTTCCGACGGCGCGGACGCCGGCTACGCAGGACCGGCGCCGCGCCCGCAGAAGTCCCGTCTGCTCCAGGACGGGCGGGACATGTTCTGGTCGATGGCGCCGCTGGTGCTGGCCTGCGTGGTGCTGGCCGGCCTGCTCGGGATGTGCTCGTTCGCCCCGACCGGGCCGGGGCGGGGGCCGGCACCCGACTACGACGCACCCGCGGCGCTGCAGGCCGACGCCGACGCGCTGGACATCCCGATCCGGCTGCCGCAGCTGCCCGACGGGTGGCAGGCGAACTCGGGCAGCCGGATGGGTATCGACGGCGGCCTCACCGACCCGGTGAGCGGGCAGCAGGTGCGTGCGGTCGCCTCGACGGTGGGCTACCTGACACCCAGCGGGGTGTACATGAGCATCACGCAGAGCAACGCCGACGAGGAGCGCCTCGTCGCGACGTTCGGTCCCGATCTGGTGCCCACCGGCGTGGAGGACGTCGACGGTGTCAGCTGGGTGGTCTACCAGGGCGGTGAGCGCGACGGCAGGCCCGCCGAGCCGGTGTGGACCGCACAGGTGGACGGCCCGTCCGGGCCCGCCCAGCTCGCCGTGACCGGAGCTGGCGGTACGGATGAGTACCGTATGCTGGCTGCTGCGACGCAATCCCAGTCACCTTTGACTCCGATGTAGCGCACCGCTGCGTCGCGAAACGGACGGAGACGCCATGACCGCCCCGGACCGCGCTGCCGCCGATGAGGCGGCCCCGGAATCTGACCTGACCGGGTGGGAGGCGGCGCCGTTCACCGCCGCCGGGCTCACCTACGACGTCTACCGCAAGGGCAGCGGGCCCGGTGTGGTGCTCATCCCGGAGATGCCCGGCCTGCACCCGGGTGTGCTGGCGCTGGGAAATCACCTGGTGGACAATGGTTTCACCGTTGCCGCCCCGTCTCTGTTCGGCACCCCGGAGGCGCCCGCGATGTCTCCCGGCGCGGTGGCGGTGCTGCTGAAGGGCTGCGTGGCCAAGGAATTCGCGGCGTTCGCCACCAACGCCGACCGCCCGGTCGCCCACTATCTGCGGGCGCTGGCCCGTGACCTCGACGAGCGCACTCCCGGCAAGGGGGTGGGCGTGATCGGCCAGTGCTTCACCGGGGGGTTCGCGCTGGCGGCGGCCGTCGACGACAGCGTGCTGGCGCCGGTGATGAGCCAGCCGTCGCTGCCGCTGCCGCTGACCCCGGCCCAGCGCCGCAACGCCGGGGTGTCCGAGGCCGAGATGAAGGTCGTCGAGCAGCGCGCGACCACCGAGAACCTGTGCGTGATGGGGTTGCGTTTCACCGCGGACCCGTTGGTTCCCGGCGAGCGCTTCGCCACCCTGAAGGAACGGCTGGGCGACGCGTTCGAGGTGATCGAGATCGACTCGACGAAGGGCAACGAGCACGGTTTCGGGCGGATGGCGCATTCGGTGCTCACCGCCGAGGTGCGCGAGGTCGACGGCCAGCCGGCCTACGAGGCCCGCAAGCGCGTCGTGGAGTTCCTCAAGTCCCGGTTGAGCTAGCCGTACCGGGCTCCGGTTCGGGCTCCGGCGCGTCATCGGGCTCCGGTTCGGGTTCGGTGGCGCCGCGGCGCCCGCCGGGCAGCACCCGCCGCCAGAACGGCACGCCCCCATCGTCGTCCTCCTCGGGTGAGTCGGCCCGGGTGCCGGCGATCGACTCCAGCGGTGCTCCCCGGTAGACCACCAGGTACACGCTGATCGTGGTGACGATGACGATCATCAGCACCGGACCCAGCACGATTCCCCAGAACCCGAACATGCGCAGGCCCGCGAACACGGCCAGCAGCATCAGCGCGGGATGCAGGTGCGCGCTCTTGGGCACCAGCATCGGGCGTAGCACGTTGTCGATGTTGGTGGTGATCACCAGGTGGAACACGATGACGAAGACGCCGCCGAACACGTTGCCGAACAGCGCCATCGCGATGCCGAGGGGAATGGTCAGGATGCCGCTGCCCAGCGGGATGAACGACAGCGCGGTCAAGAAGATGACGAACATGAAGAATCCGTCGTGGATCCCGCCGAGGTAGATCGAGATCGCGCCGGCCGTTCCCTGGCAGACGGCGATGATGAACTGCCCCTTCACCGACGCCGAGACCATCGCACCGACCTTGGCGAGGTAGATGTCGGATACGTGTTCGCCCAACGGGTTGAGGTCACGGAACAGCGCCAGGACCCGGTCGCCCTTGGTCAGGAAGGCCAGGAACACGTAGAGGAAGATGACCAGCGCGGTGACCAGTGATGCGATGCCGCCCACCGAGTCGCGGACGAACCCGAGGGCGAACTGGCCGCCGTTCTGGCCGAGCTTGGTCATCGCCTCCCGTACGGAGTCCTGGGTCAGGGTGACGTCCATGAACGGAATGCGGCTCAACACGTCGTTGGTCGAATCCAGCAGTCGCTGGGCCAGCGCGGTGAAGTCGGTCTCGGAGACCCAGCGGCTCACCGAGGTGACCATCTGGCTGATCTGCAGGAAGGCCAGAAAAGCGACCCCGGTCAGCGGGATCGCGACGATCGCGATCGCGGCCAGCAGCGTCACCGTCGCCGACAGGGCGACGTTCATCTTCGACCGGAGCCGGTTGTAGAGCGGGGTGAACAGATAGGCCAGTACCGCGGCGATCGCGATCAGCAGCACATAGGAGCGCAGGAAGTACGCCCCGAAGCCGAGGGCGACGAGGGTGACCACGACCAACGAGCGCTTCTGCGTGAGCGTCATCTCGTCGCGCATACGCCCTCCCGTCGGTTGCCGAGCGCAACCCTAACCGCAAACGGGGATGCAGGACGCCTAACCGAGGGTCTGGCGGGAGCGCTGCCCCGTCACGAAGCGCATCGCCATCCGGTTCATCAACGTGGGTACGATCCGCGCGAACAGCCATTGTGCGTGCGCCGCAGCCGGTTTGACCAGGATGGCCTTGTTGCGTTCGACGGCGCGCAGCGTGTCGGAGGCCAACCGGTCGGCGTCGTAGGCCTTGCCGCCCTGGTTCTGCAGGAAGTAGTCGCGGCCGACGAAGCCACCGACGGCGCCCTTGTCCAGGATGGGTGTCTCGACCGCGGCCGGGCACACCACGGTGACCCCGACGCCGCGCGGGACGGCCTCGGAGCGCAGCGCCAGCGACAGGCCGACGACGGCGTGCTTGGTGGCGACGTAGCTGGTGACCTGCCCGGCGGCCGCCAGTCCGGCCATCGAGGCGGTGTTGATGATGTGGCCGTGGCCCTGGCGCAGCATCTGTGGATAGGCGGCCGCGACCCCGTGCACGACGCCGCGCAGGTTGATGTCGATGATGGCGTTCCATTGATCGAGGGTGAGCAGTTCAGTGTCGCCGCCCCAAACGATCCCGGCGTTGTTGAACATCAGATCCAGCCGCCCGGCGCGGGCGACCACCTCGTCGACGGCGGCCTGCACGGCGTCGGCGTCGGTGACGTCCAGGGATGCGGCCTGGGCCCTCGGGCTCAGTGACGAGGCGGTGCGCTCGGCGGCACCCGGGTCGATGTCGGTGCACACCACGTGTGCGCCCGCCCGATCGAGTGCGCGGCACAGCGCCGCGCCGATGCCCGACCCGGCGCCGGTGACCAGGGCGGTCTTGCCGGTGAACGTCGCTGTGCTCACGCCTGCTCCATCAGCTTCATCACGTGACCCATCACGTCGGGGTAGCGCTTGAGGTGCGCGCCGCCGTTGATGTCGAGCACCTCGCCGGTCAGCCATGAGGAGCCTGGGGAGCACAGGTAGACGACCGCGTCGGCGATGTCCTGCGGGGTGCCCGCGCGGCCGAGCGCGGTGTTGCCGACGTAGTCCTCGACCACGCCGGGCACCGAGGCCGCCGCAGCTGTCAACGGTGTGTGCACGAACCCCGGAGCCACCGCGTTGACCCGGATGCCGCGCGGCCCCATCTCCAGCGCGGCGACCTGGGTCAGCATCGACAGGCCGGCCTTGGCCGAGCAGTAGGCGCTCATGCCCGCTGCCGGCTGCCGGCCGTTTAGTGAACTGATCTGGACCAGGGAACCACCCTGGCGTAGATGCCTGCCCGCATGTTTGGTGACGATGAACGCGCCGTTGAGGCAGACGTCGATGACCGCCCGGAACTCTTCGGCGGGCATGTCGGTGATCAGGCCGACGTTGCTGAATCCGGCACAGTTGACCGCGATGTCGAGGGGCCCGATCCCGTCGAAGAGGCGCTGTACCGAGCTTTCGTCGGTGACGTCGACGTGGGCGGCGGCGTGCGCGGCGCCGAGTTCGGCGGCCCGGGACGTCGCGGCGTCGCCGTTGAGGTCGGCGATCGTGACGCGGCAGCCGTCGGCCGCCAGCGCCTGGGCGGTGGCCCACCCGATGCCGGACGCTCCGCCGACGATGACGGCGAGGCGGTCGCTACTGTTGCTCATCCGGTTGGCCTTTCCACGACTCGGTAGAACGCGTTCCAACTTCACACCCGCGGCTCGAAAGTGCAATAGCCCGGGCCGATTCTGATGGCAGACTCGGGTGGGTGACCGAACTGAAGAGATCTGAGTCGATCGCGGTGGCGGTGCCGCCGGACGAGCTCTACGCGCTGGTGTCGGATGTGACGAAGATGGGGCAGTGGAGTCCGGAGTGTGAGGACTGCTGGTGGGACGAGGGGACCGGCCCGCAGGTCGGCGCCTGGTTCACCGGCCGGAATTCCGCCGGTGGCCGCACCTGGGAGACCCGTAGTCAGGTGGTCGCCGCCGACCCTGGGCGCAAGTTCGCGTGGGAGGTGAACAACGGTTGGGTGTACTGGGGCTACACCTTCGAGCCGCAGGGCGAGGGCGCGCTGCTGACCGAGTGGTGGGAGTTCCTGCCCGCCGGCATCGAAGGGTTCCACCAGGTGTTCGGCGACGCAGCCGAGGCCGAGATCGCGACCCGCAGTGAGGCGGCGCGAACCGGTATCCCGGTGACTCTCGCCGCGATCAAGCACACCGCCGAATCCGCCTGAGAACCCGTCCAGCCCTCGCAGGCAGCCGGCCTGGCGTGTCTGTCGTCGGCGGCTGGCGGTCGGGCCCGTCCCCGAACAGGTCGACCGAACCGTAGGCCAACGGTGGGCGTCTGATGATCGCGGGCCCACGCCCGCCGCCGCCTCGTGATCCGGGGTTGCCGGGGTTCTGCCTCGGGTTCGCTCGCGGTCATCGTCGGAAGTTAGCCATCGCAGGCCCTGGCAGCGCGTTCTGGGCTCCCTCGCCGCGGCGCGCGGCGGCGGCGTGGGCGACGGCGCCGAGCCGCATTCCGGTTTCGCCGCGCCGCCCTTCGATCACCCTTTCTGCAAACTGCTGTTCATTCGACACATTGTCGATGTAGCGTCAGGCGCTCCCACGGTTCGGAGTCCGAGGCGCGACATCAGTGCCATCAACTGGCTATTCGTTCTCGCTTTATATTGACGATGTGGTTAGATACCTCTTTGGCCACAGCGGCTGGCGAACCCCACAACCACGGCAGCGGGCGGGTGGAGTTGGTCTCCCGCAACGAACTGAAGCGGCGTTCCGCGTGGGCGCCCACTGGGAGGGTGTCGTGGAATCAGCGGGTCTCGGTGTGCGCGTCAGTGCGGCTGCATTTGCCCTCGGGCTCGGCCTTGCGGTCGCGTCCAGCCCCGGTGTCGCGTTAGCTGATGAGTCGGGCTCAGATCCTTCGTCGCGATCTTCGGACTCCGCGGGCTCACCGGCATCCGACGCCTCGGGTGACTCCGCCGCCGCGTCGACAACCCCGGATTCGGACACCGATACCGAGGCGCCGGACCCCGATTCCGCGCCGGCGGCCGACGAGTCCGACGACCCGGATCTCGACGTCGACGGTGAGGAGTCGGACGAGCCGGACGACGTGGATTCCGCCGAACCGCTGTCGGACCTGTCGGACTCGCTGGCCGGTGACGGCGCCGAGTCGGAAGGCGACGCGGATCTCGACGTCGACGGTGAGGAGTCGGACGGGCCCGACACCGAGACACAGCCGGAGCCCGCTGCCGACACCCAGGCCGATCCGGTCCCCACATCCGGGTCGGACGCCGACGCGGTCACTGCTCCCGCCGAGGCAGTGGTCAGCGGACCCAGCACCTACGCGCGTACGGCCGAGGACTCCGCCGCGCCCGAGGCCGCCGCGCTGAGCGTCGCCGTGCAGGGTGACGAGGACACCGGCCCCGACACGGAGGTCGCATACGAGGCCGCGGCGTCCACGCCGGGGGCTGACGGCCCGGAGCCGGCGGCCGAGGTCGCGACGCAGCAGGCGCAGAACGCCGCGCTCGACGTGGAGCCCAAGAGTGCCCCCGCCCCGCGCAACCTGGTGACCGAGTTCCTGTCGATGCTGGGATTCGCACCGTCGGCCGCCGGCGGCGGTGTGCCGCTCGCGCCGCCGGCTTTCCTGACTGCGGTGCTGGAGTTGATTCGCCGCGAGATCGACAGGATCTTCTTCAACGACGCCCCGGTTGCTGAGGTAGTGACGACCGGGGAGCCGGTCTCGGGCACCGCCACCGGATTGATTGCCGCCTCGGATCCCGAGGATGATCCCTTGACCTACACGGTCACCCAGGCTCCCGCTGCGGGCAGCGTGACGCTGGACGAGTACGGCGGGTTCAGCTACACCGCTGGTGCCGGGCTCGCCGCGACGGGCGGAACCGACACCTTCGTCGTCGAGGTCAGCGGCGGACGGTCCGGTCTGTTCGGGCTCGGTCGGAATGCGACCAGCGTGCCGGTAACGGTCACTATCAGCGCACCGGTGACCGGCGAAGGGACTGATGGGGCTGGCGAGCCCGCCGCCGGGGTTGCCGAGCCCGGCGTGGCGGCGGCACCCGCCCAGGAGGTCGACGGCGCCGACGGTGCAGCCGGCACCATTTACCAGGTTTCCACCACCGGCGAGAACGTCGTCGGATTCGATCCCGCCACCGACAAGATCGACGTCGGTGAGGTGACGGTGCACAGCTTCATCATCGTGGACACCGACACGGGTGTGGGATTCCGCAACCCGTGGACGGGTGACACCGTCGTGATCGAAGGTGTCTCGCTCGGTCAGCTCACCGTCGACAGCTTCACCCCGATCGCCAACAACCATCTCCGACAGGATATTTCCGGCGCACTGGCCTGGGAGCAGGGCATCGCCGAACAGCCCAACACCGTCTACGCACGCTCCCACGAGGTGGGCCAGGTCGACGTCGTGGAATTCGACCCCGCCACTGACGTCGTGGACTTCCGCTACTTCGCCACCCGCGAACAGATCTACATGACCGACAGCGCTAGCGGCGTGGTCATCTCCAATTCCAGCACCGGGCAGGCCCTGATCCTGCAGGGCGTCGACACCGGCGAGCTGACCGCACAGAACTTCGTGTTCCACTCCGCTCAGGTCCGCGAGGACGCACTGAACGAGCAACTGGGTATCGGCCCGGTGCCCGATGCTCAGGTACTGGCCCAGACAGTGCCGGTGGCCGGCACAGACGACTGGCCCACTGCCGTCGGAAACGGCACGGCCCCCAACCCCGCCGCCGAAACCGGTACCACCACGGTGATCTCGTGGCAGTGGGGTACCGATACGGCGCTCGATTTCGACCCTGCCTCGGACACGCTGGACTTCAACTGGTTCCAGGCCGACCAGTTCGACGTGAGCGAGAGCGCGGGGTCGACGGTCATCGAGATCGTCAACAACGAACAGACTTACACGCTGAACGGTGTTGCGCTGGGCGAGTTGCAGATCAGAAACATCATCGCGCTGGACAACGGCGCCCGGCAGAAGTGGCAGGCGCTCATCGAAGCGGCGGAACCGGTACAGCCGGCCGAATTGCCGACCCTGTCAGTGGCGGATGCCGCTGCGGCCGAAGGTGACTCGGGCACCTCGACGATGACCTTCACCGTCTCGCTCTCGGAAGCCTCCGAGGAGCAGGTGACGGTCAACTACGCCACGAGCAACGGGACCGCGACGGCGCAGGACTACGTGCCGGCGGTGGGGACCCTGACCTTTGCGCCCGGCGAAACCGTCAAGACCGTCGACATCGCGGTGACCTCCGACTCACTGGTCGAGCTGGACGAGCAGTTCACGCTGAGTTTGTCGGCGGCCGACAACGCGACGATCGCCGACGCTACGGCTACCGGCACCGTCGTCAACGACGATGTGGACCAGACTCCGGATACCCTGCCCACGGTCTCCATCTCCGATCTGGCCGTCGTCGAGGGCGACGGCGAGCACAGCCACTTCATGTTCACCGTGGCGCTGGACAAAGCGTCCGCCGAGACGGTCACGGTGCAGTACGCGACCGCCGATGGGACGGCCAGCGCCGGTGAGGATTACGCTGCGGGCTCTGGGACGGTGACCTTCGAGGCCGGGGTGACTTCGCAGATGGTGCACGTGGAGGTCCTCGGAGACACCGTCGTCGAGGGCGACGAGACCCTCGCGGTGATCTTGTCGGCCCCGTCGGGGGCCACGCTCGGCGACGCCACCGCGGTGGGCACCATCACCGATGACGACGTCGACGAGCCCTCGGACACCCCGCCGGCGGTGTCGATCGGCGACGTCTCGGTGGTCGAGGGCAACTCGGGTAGCTCGGTGCTGAGTTTCGAGGTGACGCTGTCGGAGCCCTCCGAGGACGTGGTGACGGTGGACTATGTCACCTCCGATGGCACCGCCACAGCGGGTGAGGACTACGTGGCAGCCGCGGGCACGGTGGTGTTCGCGGCCGGGGAGACCTCGAGGATCGTACAGGTGGAGGTTCTCGGGGACGTCGTCGTGGAGGACAGCGAGACGCTGACCGTGACGTTGTCGGATCCACTGGGAGCCACCATCGCCGATGGCGCGGCGACGGGGATGATCGTCGCTGACGACGCCGGCGTGGTTGTCGAGGATCGCTGGGGGGAGGCATTTTTCGCCCCCTATGTCGACATGGCGGGCTGGCCGGTGCCGGATCTGATGGAGATCGCGGCGGAAAACGGTGTCTCGCTGGTGGTGTTGGCGTTCGTGCAGGCAGACCCACAGGGTAATCCGGCGTGGGCGGGGCTGTCTGCGTTGGGCGTCGATTCCGATACCCAGCAGGCTCAGGCGATCAACTCCTCGATCGCCGAATTCCAGGCTGCCGGCGGCGATGTGATGCTGTCGTTCGGTGGGGCGGCCGGGACCACCCTGGCCCAGTCCTACGTCGCGTCCGGCAAGGATGCGCAGTCCTTGGCCGACGCCTACGGCAGTGTCATCGATGCCTACGGGCTCAACCGGGTCGATTTCGACATCGAAGGCGCCGCGGTGGCCGATCCCGCCTCGATTGCGTTGCGCAGCGAGGCGTTGGCGCTGCTGCAGCAGGATTACCCCGACGTCGAGATCTGGTACACGCTGCCGGTGTTGCCGTCCGGATTGACCGCCGACGGTCTCAACGTGGTGGATTCGGCGTTGGCCGCCGGGGTCGAGCTCGACGGGGTCAACGTGATGGCGATGGACTACGGCGAGTCCGCGGCACCCACGAGCGGACCCAACGCCCAATCGATGGGGGAGTATGCGATCGAGGCCGCCGAGTCGACCTACGCCCAGTTGTCGGCGCTGGCTGCACAGCACGACCAGGAGTTCGGTTGGAATCAGCTGGGCGTGACGCCGATGATCGGGGTCAACGACGTCCAGACCGAGGTGTTCACCCTCGCCGACGCTCAGGCGCTGGAGGACTTCGCCAACGAGGTCGATCTGGGCATGCTTTCGATGTGGTCGATTGCCCGCGACACACCGGGCAGCCTGGGCATCGCCTCGCCGACGGCCTCGGGCCTCGACGAGCCGGCCGCCAGTTTCAGCAATATCTTCAACGACTACGGCACGATCAACATCATCGACCTGGGCTCGGGCGGGGGTGAGACCCCGGTCGAGGGCGGCACCACCACGACGATCGGCTGGCATTGGGGCACCAACACCGTGGTTGCCTTCGACCCAGCCTCCGACAAGCTGGATTTCGTCTGGATGGGTCCCGACAGCTTCGAAGTGAGCGAGCAGTCGGGGTCCACCGTCATCGGGATCGTGGACAACGAGCAGACCTATACGTTGGATGGTGTCGGGCTCGATGTGTTGCAGATGGGCAACATCGTCGCTCTCGATCAGGGCACGGTGACGAAGTGGCAAGCGATCCTGGCGGGTGCGGTCACGCCCGAGCCCGAGCCCGAGCCGGTGATGCCGACGGTGTCGATCGGTGATGCCTCGGTGGTCGAGGGTGATTCGGGTTCGTCGGCGTTGAGTTTCACGGTGACGTTGTCGCAGGCTTCCGACGGGGCGGTGGCGGTGGACTATGTGACCGCTGATGGCTCGGCGTTGGCGGGTGAGGACTATCTGGCCGGTGCGGGGACGGTGACGTTCGCTCCTGGGGTGACCTCGCAGCTGGTGCAGGTCGATGTGCTCGGTGACACGGCGGTCGAGGACAGTGAGACGTTCACGGTGACGTTGTCGGCTCCGTCGGGTGCCACGCTCTCCGACGCGACAGCTACCGGCACCATCGTCGCCGACGACGTCGCCACCCCCGAAGAACCGGGCACCGGAGAACCCGGCAATGCCACGGCGACAGTCGACTTCGTGAAGTCCTCGGACTGGGGAAGCGGCTTCAACGGCGACGTCACGGTCACCAACACCGGCGCCGACACGCTGTCGGACTGGCAGGTCCGGCTGGACTTCGACGGCGACATCTCCTCGATCTGGAACGCCCGCATCGTCTCGCACGACGGCGACACCTACATCATCGAGGGTGCGGAATGGAATTCCGATGTGGCACCGGCAGGTTCGACCGCATTCGGATTCACCGCCGGCTCTGGAACGGTGTCCAGCGTCGTGCTGGTCGGCGCTGCGGACCCGGCAGAACCAGGTGAGCCCGGCGAGCCCGGCGACCCGCAACCGAGTGCCCCGCAGCTGTCGGTGGCCAACACCGCCGTGCAGGAAGGCGACAGCGGTGGTTCTGCGATGGTGTTCACCGTCACGCTGTCCGAGCCGGCCGACGAGGCGGTCACGGTGCGCTACCGCACCCAGGACTTCACCGCGGCCGCGGGAAGTGACTACGAAGCCACCGAGGGCGTACTGACCTTCGCCGCCGGCGAAACCGCCAAGGACGTCAGCGTCACCATCCTCGGCGACACCACCTACGAGGGCAACGAATCGCTGATGCTGGTGCTCTCCGAGGTCAGCGGTGCGGAGTTCGCCACCTCGGAGGGGGTCGGGCTGATCCGCAACGACGACGCCAACCCCGACGGTGAGCCGGAGTACCGGGTGGTGGGCTACTTCGTGGAGTGGGGCACCTACGGACGCGACTACCAGGTCAGCGACATCCCGGCCGACAAGCTGACGACCATCAACTACGCGTTCGCCGATATCAGCGACGACGGCGAAGTCGTGATCTACGACCGCTATGCCGCGGTGGAGAAGAACTTCCCCGGTGACACCTGGGATCAGGAGGTGCGGGGGAACTTCAACCAGCTGGCACAGCTCAAGCAGGACAACCCCGACCTGGAGGTGCTGATCTCGGTCGGCGGCTGGACGCTGTCGGACAACTTCTCCGATGTCGCGGCCACCGAGCAGTCCCGGGAGAAGTTCGCCGAATCGGCCGTCGACCTGATGGTCACCTACGGGTTCGACGGCATCGACCTGGACTGGGAGTATCCGGTGTCCGGCGGGCTGGAGTCCAACGCCTACCGGCCCGAGGACACCGAGAACTACGTGCTGCTGGTCCAGGAGATCCGCGACCAGCTCGACGAGCTGGAGGCCACCGACGGGGCCGACAAGGAGTACCTGCTCACGATCGCGGGCCCGGCCGGCTACGACAAGATCGAGAACTACGACCTGGCCGGCATGGCAACGTATCTCGACTACTTCACCGTGATGACCTACGACCTGCACGGTGCCTGGGATTCCCAGACCGGCCATCAGGCGGCGCTGTACTCCAGCTCGCAGAATCCCGACGATCTGTACTACGTCGACCACGCCATCGACCTGTACCTGGCCGATGTCGACCCGTCCAAGATCGTGCTGGGCAGCCCGATGTACGGACGCACCTGGCAGGGGGTCGGCCAGACCGCCGACGGCGGGCTGTACGGTTCGGCCACCGGCGCCGGGCTGGGAACGTGGGAGCCGGGGGTCATCGACTACTCGCACATCATGGAGTTGGTCGAGCAGAACCCCGACCTCTACCAGGTGTACTGGGATGACGAGGCGAAGGCGTCCTACGTCTACAGCACCGCCGACGGCGGAACGTTCATCACCTACGAGAGCATCGAATCGCTGCAGTACAAGCTCGATTACATCGAGTCGCTGGGCTTGGGTGGCGTGATGTTCTGGGAACTCGATGCCGATATCCGCGACGCCGACGACGAGGATTCGCTGCTCGGGCTCGCCGCGCGCAACCTGCTGGGAACCCAGGACGACGCGCTGTGATCAACGTCTGACGCAGCGAAAGCTGATGTGGCTCATGCCGGTATCGACGGCCTGCGGCCGCCGCGCCGCGGGCCGGTACCGCATGCAGTAGCTGTCGGCGCACAGGAACGACCCGCCCTTGACGACCCGGCGCGGGACCTTGAACTGCGGCTGGGCCGGGTCGTAGCTGTGTTCGGCGCAGCCTGACCCGTCGCCGGGTTCACGGTGGTCGCCGACGTACCAGTCGACGGTCCACTCCCAGGCGTTGCCGGCCATGTCGTACAGCCCGTAGCCGTTTGGCGGGAAGCTGCCCACCGCAGCGGTCTGCCCGTACCCGGTTTCCGGGAGGTAGGGGAACTCGCCGTGCCAGTAGTTCGCCAGTCGCTGGCCGCGCTGCTCGGGTTCGTCTCCCCAGGTGTAGGCGGCGTGCGGCAATCCGCCGCGGGCAGCCACCTCCCACTCGTTCTCCGTCGGCAGTGCCAGCCCGGCCCAATCCGCGTAGGCCTGCGCATCCTCGAACGCGACGTGCACGACGGGGTGGTTCTCCCGGTTACGCAACGACGAACGCGGGCCCCGCGGATGGTTCCAGCACGCCCCCGGCGTCCACGTCCACCACTGGCTGAGGTGGCGCAGATCCACCGGGCCACCGGTCCGGCGGAACACCATCGATCCCGGTACCAGGTTCTCCGGTGGCGCACCGGGGTAGTCGGCAGGATCCAACGGTCGCTCGGCGACGGTGACATATCCTGTCGCCGAAACGAACTCGGAAAACCGGGCGTTGGTGATCTGGTATCGCTGGATCCAGAAGCCGCCGACCGTGACCTCGCGCGTCGGCGCCTCTTCGGGGTAGTGGTCGTCAGACCCCAGCACCGCGGTCTGGGCCGGAATCCAGACGAGATCGGCGTCAGTCACGTCGAGGCTGCGCTGACGGCGGGCAGGCAGGGCCGTCACCCACCCTCCCCTCCTACGAACACGGACGCCCAGTCGTTGCGCAGGCTGGCGACCACCCAGTCGTTGGCGTCGGCGAGTTGCAGCGACTTCTCCGCACCTGCGACGTAGTCGAACTCGCGCTCGGCGTCGTCGTGGCGCAGCAGCAGCGCCATCGAGGGGCCGGGCCCGGCGGTGGCGTACTGCATCATCGCGATGTCGCCGTTGGAGTTGCCGGCCGCAAAGATCGGCCGCCGTCCCACCCGGCCCCAGATCCGGACCGCCTTGACCGGGCCGTCGTTGAGGAACTCCGGCGTCGAGGTGGTCTTGAGGTGCCCGTCGGCGAAGTCCAGGCCCACCGAACTGCCGATCACCCGCTCGGGCGGAATGCCGTACATCTGCATCGTGATCGGCCGCATGAAATCACGGCCGCCCCCGGAGGCGATGTAGTTGGTGAACCCGTTGTCCTCCAGATAGCGCAGCAACTCCACCATCGGCAGATAGCCGCACGCGGTGTACGGGCGGTTCAGCGTCGGATGCACCGCGTGGGCGTAGAAGGCCTTCACCTTCTCGGCGTGTTCTTCGACGGTCAGTCCCGCATACGCCGAGAGAATCCCGCCGGCAAGGATTTTCAGCGCAGAGTCGTCGCCGTTGTAGTGCTTGGTGACGGCGTCGCCGAACCACTGCAGGTCACCGGCAGCGGCCGCCCGGTACGGGTCCCTCTCGGCCAGCGCCGGATCGGCCGCCGCCTGCTCGGCCAGCCGGCGCACCAGGAAATCCAACTGGATGTAGGCCGGCTTCTCACACCACAGCGTGCCGTCGTTGTCGAACACCGCCACGCGCTCCTCGGGCGCGACCTCGCTGACCGCGCGCCCCACGAAGTCGACGATCGCCGACTTCGCGGGGCCCTCGGCCCAGGAATCCAGTCCTGTCAACGATCAGCCGCCCACCGACTGGAGTGCCTCGTTGAGCTTCTCCACGGCATTGGTGATGGTGAACGACGCCGGTTCGCGCCGGGGCGGGAACTCCTTGAACGTCTCCAGGAACTCCAGCACCACCGCATTGGCCATGAACGCGATGTAGTCGTGGTCGAGGAACCAGTCCCAGTAGGTGTTGGAGGTGACGTCGGCGTGTTCGAACGGATCGGTTCTCAGGTTGAAGACCTTCGGGGCGCGAAGCTCGGTGAACGGCTCGAACCAGATCTGCAGCGTGCCCTGGCAGCGCTGCTCCATGAACACGACCTTCCAGTTGTCGATCCGGATGCCCAGCACATCGCAGTCGTCGGAGAAGTAGATGAGGCCCCGGCGGGGGCTCTTCTCCACCTCGCCGGTCAGATAAGGCAGCAGGTCATAGCCGTCGATGTGCACGTGGTAGGTCTTGTCGTCGATCGTGTGGCCCTGTTTGAGCTTGTCGACGATCGTCGGTTCGCCCGCGGCGGCGAGGATGGTCGGCAGCCAGTCGTGATGCTGGATGATCTCGTTGGACACCACCCCGGCTTCGATCTTCCCGGGCCAGCGCACCATCTCCGGCACCCGGAACGCGCCCTCCCAGCCGGTGTTCTTCTCGCTGCGGAACGGGGTGGTGGCGCCGTCCGGCCAGGTGTTGGCGTGCGGGCCGTTGTCGGTCGAGTAGACGACGATGGTGTCCTCGGCGATGCCGAGTTCGTCGAGGCAGTCCAGCAGCAGGCCGACATGCTTGTCGTGGTCGACCATCGTGTCGTGGTACGGCGACTGCCAGCGGCCGGCCTGGCCCAGGCTCTCCGGCTTGGTGTGGGTCCGGAAGTGCATGTGGGTCATGTTCATCCAGACGAAGAACGGGGTGTCGGCCTCGGTCTGGCGTTTGATGAAGTCGATGGCCGCGCCGGTGGTTTCGTCGTCGACGGTCTCCATCCGCTTCTTGGTCAGCGGTCCGGTGTCCTCGATACGCTGCTTGCCCAGCGGGCCGAACCGCTCGTCGACCTCGTCGGAGGCCTCCTCGGTGGCCCACGACTTGATCACCCCGCGCGGCAGCATCGCCTTGCGCAGCCGTGGCGCTTCCTCCTCGGTCGGGTAGTCCGGGTGCTCCGGTTCCTCCTCGGCGTTGAGGTGATACAGGTTGCCGAAGAACTCGTCGAAGCCGTGCGCGGTGGGCAGGTACTTGTTCAGATCGCCGAGGTGGTTCTTGCCGAACTGGCCGGTGGCGTAGCCCAGCGGCTTGAGCAGCGTGGCGATGGTCGGGTCGTCGGGTGACATGCCGACGTCGACGCCGGGCATGCCGACCTTGGACAGGCCGGTGCGGTAGACGCTCTGCCCGGTGATGAACGACGAGCGGCCCGCGGTGCAGCTTTGCTCGCCGTAGGAGTCGGTGAAGCGCATGCCCTCGGCGGCGATGCGGTCGATGTTCGGGGTCCGGTAGCCCATCAGGCCGTCGCTGTAGCAGCTGAGATTGGTGATCCCGATGTCGTCGCCCCAGATCACCAGGATGTTGGGTTTCCCATTAGGCATGCCTGACCCCTTGTCATGGATTGAATTAACTCGCCAATCCACCGTAGGCTATATTCGCCTGGGCCGGGGAGTAGTGCGGCCGGTGAAAATTGTTTAGCTGCAGTGGCTTACCCGCCGTGTGGTTTCCCGGTCGCTGTGTTGGCGGCGAACCGCCACCGGCGGCTTCCGGCGCGGAAAATCGGATTCGATCTGGGTGCGACGTCGGCCCGCCGCTCGGGTGCAGGGCACTGTCCACCTGGCGGGGCGCCGGTGATCAGCGGTCGTGCCCACCTGTTCGGGACGGCCTGGCGAACTCGAGAATTGCCGCGGTGGGTGCCCATGTCCGAAGGCCGGGTCGCCGGGTGGAACGGGGATTCGTGGCCGTCAACATGTCGGCCACCGACAGCAGCAGATGTTCACTGCCGGGAGGGCCGAGGAGTTGGATGCCAACCGGCAGACCGTCGGACGTGAAACCCGCGGGCACGTTCACCGCGGGCCAGCCGACTAGATTCCACGGCCATGTCCATGGGCACATCGCCAGCATCTGCCGCGGCGACAGCGTGGTGGCGGCGTCGTCGGCCAGCCGTGGGGCCGGCACCGAGGTCGTCGGCGTCACCAGCAGATCGACGATCTCGAAGACGCGCCCGATGCGCCTGAGCTGGCGGGGTTCGCGGGCACGGGCCCGTCGTAGGGTGCCCTGGGAAAGGGCCAACCCGCGCCGGGCGCCGCGGCGGATCGCCACATCCGGTACCGCGGGAAGGCCGCCCTGACGGTAGGCCCAGTCGTACAGTCCGGCTGCGCGTCGCACTCCGTAGTCCTGCCAGAGCCTGACGCCGTAGTCGGCCGAGCCCGGCGTGACGACGCGATGGCCCAGCGATTCGAGGACTTCGCCGGTCTGAACGAGGGCAACCGCGACGTTGGGGTCGACACCACCGCCGGCCAGTCCGGCCGGGAACGGCGGGCGTCCGGATACGGCGATCCGCAGCTGCCGGTCGATGCCCGGCGGCCGGTATGTCCCGTCGCCGGTCACCGCGGACAGCACCAGCGCGGCATCGGTCGCTGTCCGGGCCAGAATTCCGTACGACGTCAGACCGTTGAAGCTCTCGCCGGGGGGAGCGGTGGCGGGCACACCGGGGCCGGGTTTGAGGCCGATGAGGTTCGTCCACGCTGCCGCGATGCGCAGCCCCCCGCCGGTGTCGGTGCCGATGGCCGCGGGAACGAGCCCGGCTGCGACGGCGGCCGCGGCGCCGGCGGAACTGGCCCCGGGAGTGTGCTCGGGTGCCCACGGATTGCGTACCGGACGGCCTCCGAGCCCCGTCGGGCAGAGTTGTTGACCGAGAACACCTGCTGCCGTCTTGCCGACGATGACCGCCCCGGCATCTCGGAGTCGGCGTACCACTGCCGCATCGGCGCTGGCCCGCGTCGTCATCGTCGGGATCCCGAAGGAGCTCGGCGCTCCGGCGACATCGATTTCGTCGTTGACCGCCACCGGGACTCCGAGCAGCGGAGCGGTTTCGTCGCGTGCGCGCCGGCGATCCGCCTCAGCGGCGGCGGCACGTGCCGAATCGGCCAGCACGACGGTGAAGGCATTGAGTTCGGGTTGGGTCGCCTCGATGCGTTGTAGGGTGTGCGCGACAAGTGCTGCGGCACCGGTGGTGCCGCTCGCCAGTTCGAACAGTGTCTGATACACGAGCGCATATCGTTCTGCTGCTGGTCAGCCTGCACATCACCCTGAGCGTGTGAGATCGTTGCGCCATGCGTTTGAGGACGCCGTCGATGGGCCGGGTGCCCTGGTTCCTGACCGTCGCTCCGCAGGACGGCCCGGAGATGGTGCCCCGCCCGATGGTCGTCGAGAAGCTCCTCGCATCGGCCCGTCAGAGGGCGACGATCGTCTCAGCTCCCTCCGGGTTCGGCAAGACGGTGGCAGTCGCGCAGTACGCCGCCGCGCGCTGCGCGGAGCGGGCGGGGAGCGTGTCCTGGGTGACGCTCAGCGACCAGATGACCGACCTCTGGGACGTGCTTCGCGCTGTCGTCACTGCCCTGCGACAGGCCGCGCAGGAAGCCGGGGACTCGCAGTTCGATCGCTGTCTGTCGATGGTGCTCGACGCGGTGACCTACGACGACGCGATGACGGTTCTGGCAGCGATCGAGCATGCTCAGTCGGTCACCGTCGTGCTCGACGACGCCCAGAATGCGCGCCGGGCGCTCAGCGATTCCGGGTTCGCTCAACTGGTCGAGTACGGTCCGCGGTGGCTGCACCTGGTCGTCGTCACCACCGACGCAGCCGATCCCGCCCTGGTGCGGCTTCGGGCCCACGGGCGGGTGGCCGTCCTGGGGCCGGCGGATCTGGCGTTCGCACCCGCTGACGTCGTGGCCGCGGGCGCGCGGGTCGGGTTACCCGTCGACCGTGGCGCCGCCGCGGAGATCATGTCGGCGACCGGCGGCTGGCCCGCGGCCGTCCGGCTGGCGCTCAACGACGGTGGACGATCCCCGGACCTGGGCACCGACATCGACCCCACCGACTACGTCGATTCCGCGGTGCTGCAGCGGATGCGTCCGGAACTCGCCGATTTCGTGTTGTCGGTGACGATCACCGGTCGGGTGGACGAGAAGCTGGCCCAAACCCTGTCCGGGCGTTCGGACGCCGGTGAGTTGATCGCCGAGTGCATCGCCGCCGGATTGTTCGTCGAACGTTTCCAGTCCGGTGGAAGTACCGTCTACCAGTGGCATTCGTTGCTCACGTCGAGTTGCCAGAACATCCTGCGCCGCGCCGACGTCGGGCGTTGGGAACGATTGAACGCAGTGGCTGCCAAGGAGTTGGCCGACGCGCATCCGTTGACGGCCGTCGAGCACGCCATCCGGGCCGGTGATTCCGAACTGGCCCGCGCGGTGATCTTCGACCACTGGCTGGAATTGCTGCTGCAGTCTCGGCCGGAGGCGCTGGATCGCACCTGTGTCGCCGCCATGGCGGCGTTCGGCGAACATCCGATGCTGCTGATGATCCGGGCGTGCTGCCGGGACATGCTGGGCGACATCGCGAATGCGCAGTTGTTGCTGCAGCGGTCGCGGCGCGCCGAGCCGGGGGAGTCGCTGTCTGCGCGATCGGCCTTCGTCGCCGACATCGCCTGCGTCCTGGTCTCCGCGGATGACGAGGAGATGCTGGCGGCCGGCGATCGCGCGGTGACGGCGCTCGCCGACCGCGGCCTCGTGCCGACGCCGGTGTATGCCGGGGCGCTGTTCGTGCTGGGGTGGGCGCAGTCGAGTCTGCGCCGAGGTGGGTTGGATCTGCTGGAGGCCGCGGTCAGCGAGAGTGAGGCACTGGGCCTGACCGAGCTCGCCCTGCGGGCCCGGCAGACCCTGGCGTTCTCCGCGGTCAGCGTCGGCGAGTTCGAGCGCGCGCTGACGGTGTTACGCGAGCTCGATTCGGTTCGCACCGGCGACCCGGAGCGGCCACTCGTCCACCACTGGGTTGGAATCGAGCCCCTGACACGCGGTTACGCCCGGATGTGGCGGGGTGAACTCGCCGGTGCTCGTGAGGATCTGGCGGTCGCCGAGGCCGTGGCGGGTATCGGCTACCCGGATATCGCCCGGTCGCTGCTTGCGTTCACCACGGCCACCCTCGGCGAGGGAATGGCCGAGGCGGCCGAGGCCGTCGCGCGCATCCACGACATCGACAGCCACGGGGCGCCGCTGGGCACCTACAAGTTGGTGGCCGCCGCCAGGTTGGCCGAGGCTCGTGGTGAGCGACGGACGGCGCTGGCGATGGTCAGGCGGCTCGGCGACGGCGCGAACACCCCGACCATGTCGGCGATCGCGTCGGGCATCGCGCGGCGCCTCGGTGAGCCGGCGCTGGCCGCCCGGTACGCCGAGGCCGCAGTGGGCACCGAGCTGCAGCGCTACACCCGGGTCTATGCGCTGCTGACGCTGGCGATCATCGATTGGAGCCGCGGCGCAGGCAGTGCCGCCTACGGCAAGCTCGAGGACGCGTTGGCTCAGGCCGAGGCTGAGCACATCGTCTATCCGTTCCTGGACAACGCCGATGCGCAGTGTCTGGAGATGCTGGCCGCGCACCTGCCGGTGACCGGGTACGGCCGCTTTCTTCAGGAGTGTCTGGACGCGTGCTACGTCGCCGTCGGCCGCGGCGTGTCGGCGTCGACACCCCCGCTCACCCGGCGGGAGAAGGAAGTGCTGGCCTATCTGCGTACGCCGATGACCTCCGCCGAAATCGCCGAGCAGATGTCGGTCTCGCTCAACACCCTCAAGACACATCAGCGTTCCATCTACCGCAAGCTGGGGGTGATCAACCGGCGCGACGCCAGCCGCGCCGCCACCCGCTGATGCGGGCCTCGAACTGCAGCCCTGCCGGCACCCGGCCAAGTGAACACTTGGCCGGTTGCGCTGCACGTTTCTCTTCGGCAACACAAGCGGGGCGCCGTACCGGGCACGGGAAGGCATTCCGCAGGAGAGATTTCGGCTGACGGTCACATCGAACGCGGTCCCGCCGTCTAGGCTCGGATGTTGGCGCCCGGTCGCCGGAAACAGACTCCACACGGCAGGAGATGACATGTCCGAACCGACCCAGCGAGCCCAACCACACCTGGCCCGTGAGCACCTGCCGATCCCGGAGGCCAAGCATATCGGGCTGACGACCTACGACGCCAAGGACCCGAACACCAAGTATCCGCCGATCACCGAGCTGCGCCCGCCCGAGGGCGCGCCCAACGTGCTGATCGTGCTCATCGACGACGTCGGTTTCGGGGCTTCCTCGGCCTTCGGCGGCCCGTGCGCGACACCGGTCGCCGAGCAGCTTGCCGCCGACGGGGTGAAACTCAACCGGTTCCACACCACGGCGTTGTGCTCACCGACCCGACAGGCGCTGCTCACCGGGCGCAACCACCATTCGGTCGGGATGGGGGCGATCACCGAGATGGCCACCTCCGCGCCGGGTAACAACAGCATCCGGCCCAAGGACAAGGCGCCGGTCGCCGAGACGCTGAAGTTGAACGGCTACTCCACCGCCCAGTTCGGCAAGTGCCACGAGGTGCCCGGCTGGGAGGTCACCCCCGTCGGCCCGTTCCACCAGTGGCCGACCGGGTCGGGGTTCGAGTACTTCTACGGGTTCGTCGGCGGGGAGGCCAACCAGTACTACCCGGGGCTCTACGAGGGCACCACCGCCGTCGAGCCGCCGCGCACCCCTGAGGAGGGCTACACCCTCACCGACGACCTGGCCGACCGGGCCGTCACCTGGGTGCGTCAGCAGAAGGCGCTGATGCCGGACAAGCCGTTCTTCATGTACTTCGCGCCCGGAGCCACCCACGCCCCGCACCACGTACCCAAGCAATGGTCCGACAAGTACCGCGGCAAGTTCGACGAGGGCTGGGATGTGCTGCGCGAGCAGACCCTCGCCCGGCAGAAGGAACTCGGCGTGGTGCCCCCGGACGCCGAACTGACCGCCAGGCACGACGAGATCCCGGCATGGGACGACATGCCCGCCGAGCTCAAACCGGTGCTGGCCAAGCAGATGGAGATCTACGCCGGCTTCCTGGAGCAGACCGACCACGCCGTGGGCCGGGTGGTGGATGCGATCGCCGACCTCGGCGTGCTCGACGACACGCTGATCTACTACATCATCGGCGACAACGGGGCCTCGGCCGAGGGCACGATCAACGGCTGCTTCAACGAGATGACCACGCTCAACGGGTTGCCCGGTATCGAGACCCCCGAGTTCCTGCTGTCCAAGCTCGACGACTTCGGCACCCCCGAGGCCTACAACCACTACGCCGTCGGCTGGGCCCACGCGCTGTGTGCGCCGTACCAGTGGACCAAACAGGTGGCCTCACACTGGGGCGGCACCCGCAACGGCACCATCGTGTCCTGGCCGAAGGGGCTGTCCGGCAGGGGGACAACCCGCGACCAGTTCCATCACGTGATCGACGTCGTCCCGACGATCCTGGAGGCCGCGGGGCTGCCCGCGCCGCACTCGGTGAACGGCACCACCCAGGCGCCGCTGGAGGGGGTCAGCATGATGGCGACACTGCGTGACACCGGGGCGCCCGAGACGCACGAGGTGCAGTACTTCGAGATGATGGGCAACCGAGGCATCTACTTCCAGGGCTGGACCGCGGTGACCAAACACCGCACCCCGTGGAAGGCCGACACCCCGCCCCCGTTCGACGACGACGTGTGGGAGCTCTACGCACCCGGTGACTGGACCCAGGCGCACGACCTGGCCGCCGATAATCCGGCGAAACTCGCTGAACTGCAAAGGCTCTGGCTCATCGAGGCGACCAAGTACAACGTCGTGCCGCTCGACGACCGGGGTTTCGAACGGATCAACCCCGACATCGCCGGACGGCCCCAGCTCATCCGCGGCAACACCCAGCTGCTCTTCGACGGCATGCGGGTCAGCGAGTGGTGCGTGGTGAACCTGAAGAACAAGTCACATTCGGTGACCGCAAACCTCGATGTCCCCGAAGGCGGTGCGAGCGGGGTCATCGTCACCCAGGGCGGCAGCGCCGGCGGGTGGACGCTCTACGCCCACGAGAAGAAACTCAAGTACTGCTACAACTTCTTCGGCATCGACTACTTCGTCACCGCCGCGACCGAAGACATACCGGCCGGAAAACATCAGGTGCGCATGGAGTTCGGCTACGACGGCGACGGCCTGGGCAAGGGAGGTGACGTGACCCTCTACTACGACGGCCGGGAAGTGGGCCGCGGCCGGGTCGGTGCGACCCAGCCGATGGCGTTCTCCGCCGACGAGGCCTGCGACGTCGGGTGCGACACCGGCTCACCGGCCTCGACGGACTACGGGCCGACGGGAAACAGGTTCACCGGAACCATCGATTGGGTGCAGCTCGACCTGGGCGGCGACAGTCAGGATCACCTGATCAAACCCGAGGACCGGTTCAACATCGCGATGGCCAAGCAGTAGGGGGAGGCGGGGGCTCACAGTCCGTCGCGGTTTGTTCACCGGAAAGGCTGTCAGCGGGCAGCCGCGAAGCGCAGGATTGGGCTACAGGGGACAAACCGGGATGTACGGGCGGGGAGCAGCGATGAACGAGGACTTCAAGGGCAAGATCGAACTCGACGTGCGCGACTCGGTGGCCGACTGGTCGCCGTATGTGCTCGAACGGGCACCCGAGGGCGCGCCCAACGTACTCGTGGTTCTCTACGACGACACCGGTCTGGCGGCGTGGTCACCCTACGGCGGCCGCATCGAGATGCCGGTGATGCAACGGCTGGCCGACAACGGACTCACCTACTCGCAGTGGCACACCACCGCGCTGTGCTCACCGACCCGCTCGTGCTTCCTGACCGGGCGTAACCACCACGTCAACCGGTGCTCGGCGATCACCGAGACCTCGAACGGCTTTCCCGGCGCCGCGGCACGACTGCCTGCCGAATGCGCCACCATCGGGCAGGTGCTGCAGGAAAACGGCTACAGCACGTTTTGGATCGGCAAGAACCACAACGTCCCCGAGGAGGACATCGCCAGCGGCGGCAGCCGCTCGGAATGGCCGCTGCAGAAGGGATTCGACCGGTTCTACGGTTTCCTGGGCGGCGAGACCAACCAGTGGTATCCCGATCTGGTCGAGGACAACCGGTTCATCGAGCAGCCCTACGGCCCCGAGGACGGCTACCACCTGTCCAAGGACATGGCCGATAAAGCGCTGGGCATGCTGCGCGACCAGCAGGCGACCAACCCGTCCAAACCCTGGTACATGTGGTTCTGTCCGGGCGCCAACCACGCACCGCACCATTCGCCGCTCGAGTACGCCGACAAGTACAAGGGCATGTTCGACGACGGCTACGAGGCCTACCGCGAGTGGGTGCTGACCCGGATGATCGACAAGGGCATCCTGCCCGAGGGCACCGAGATGACCCCGCTGAACCCGATGCCCGACGATATCGCCGTGCCGGCCGATCAGGTGCGGCCGTGGGATTCGCTCAACGACGACGAGAAGAAGCTGTTCGCCCGAATGGCCGAGGTGTTCGCCGGCTTCTCCGAATACACTGACGCCCAGGTGGGGCGGATCATCGACTACCTCGAGAAGACCGGGCAGCTGGACAACACGCTGATCTTCTACTGCGCCGACAACGGCGCATCTGGTGAGGGCTCGCCGAACGGGTCGGTGAACGAGAACAAATTCTTCAACGGCTACCCCGACGAACTCGCCGAGAACATGCAGTACCTGGAGACGCTGGGCAGCGCGGACACCTACAACCACTACCCGACCGGGTGGGCGGTGGCGTTCTCCACACCCTTCCAGATGTTCAAGCGGTACTCGCAGTTCTCCGGCGGCACCTGCGATCCGATGGTGGTCCACTGGCCGGCCGGCATCAAGGCCAAGGGTGAGGTGCGCCACCAGTACCACCACGCCACCGATGTGGTGGCCACCATCCTCGACGCCGCCGGGCTGCAGATGCCCGCGACCTACCGCGGCGTCGAACAGCACCCGCTCAACGGCGTGTCGATGCGGTACAGCTTCGACGACGCGGCCGCGCCGACCACCAAGAAGCGCCAGTACTACACGATGCTGGGCACCCGGGGCATCTGGGAAGACGGCTGGAAGGCCTCGGCGATCCACGCACCGCTCAGTGGTGCCGGCCATTTCGACCAGGACCGCTGGGAGCTCTACCACGTCGACGAGGACCGTTCCGAATCGAACAACCTCGCCGACGAGCATCCCGAGAAGCTGCAGGAGTTGATCAGCAGCTGGTTCTCCGAGGCGGACGCCAACTTGGTGTTGCCGCTCGACGACCGCTCGGCCCCCGAGCTGCTCACCACCGAACGGCCGCAGTCGGAGCCGACCCGCAACCGCTACGTCTACTACCCGGGCACCGCGCCGGTGCCCGAGGGCGTCGCGGTCAACATCCGGGGCAGGTCCTACAAGATCGTCGCCGACGTCGACATGACCGCCGACGCGGCGGGGGTGATCTTCGCCCACGGCTCGCGGTTCGGCGGGCACGCCCTGTTCCTCAAGGACACCAAGCTGCACTACGTCTACAACTTCCTCGGCATCAAACCCGAACAGGTATTCGTCTCCGAGGAGCTGAGCCCCGGCAAGCACACACTGGGCATGGAGTTCATCCGCGAATCCGCCGGAGAGTACGGCGAATCACACGGCACCACAACGCTCTACGTCGACGACAGGGTGGCGGCCAAAGGGCCGATGCGTGCTCAGGTCGGCAAGTTCACCCTGTCCGGTGACGGCCTGTGCGTGGGCTACGACAGCGGCGACAACGTCTCGAGCCTCTATCAGGCACCGGGAACCTTCACCGGCGGAACCATTCTCGGTGTCGGCATCGACGTCAGCGAGGAATCCTACGTCGACCTCGAAAGGGAGGCGGCCGCGGCGTTCGCGCGTGACTGACCCGCAGGTGTCGACGGACTGCGCCGTCAGTGGTCGAGGTGCTCCAGCGCGCAGCGGGCCGCGTGGTAGCCGCACATGCCGTGCGCCCCTGGCCCGGGCGGGGTGGCCGCCGAACACAGGTAGATGCCGGGAACCCCGGTGGAGTACGGCGACAGGGTGGCTCGCGGTCCGAAGGTCAGTTGCCGGATGTCCTTGGCGCCGGTCATGATGTCGCCGCCCAGGAAGTTGGCGTTGTAGGCGGCCAATTCGCTGGTCGAACGGCTGGTGTGCCCGACGATCCGGTCACCGAACCCGGGGGCGAACCGCTCGATCTGGGCGATGATGGCCGCTGTCGCGTCCCCGGTGTATCCGTTGGGCACGTGGGCGTAGCTCCACACCGGGTGCACATCACCGGCCGAACGTTGCGGGTCGGCCAGGTACTGCTGGCCGACCAGCACGAACGGACGCTCGGGCATCCGCCCGGCGGCGACATCGCGTTCGGTGGCGGCGACTTCGGCGAACTCGCCGCCCAGGTGCACGGTCCCGGCGCGGTGTGCGTGCGGGTTGGTCCACGGCACCCCGCCCCGCACCGCGAAGTCGACCTTGAATGCTCCGGGTGCTCGGCGGAACCGGCGGTAGGCCCGGGAGATTCGCGGAGGCAGGGCATCACCCATGATCTCGGCGACCGCCTCGGGGGTCAGGTCGAAGACGGTGACCGACGATGGCGGCAGGTCGGTCAGCGACCGCACCCGGCTCCCGGTCACGACCGTGCCGCCCAGATCGGCCAGCAGCGCCGCCATCGCATCGGTGATCGCGCGCGACCCGCCCATCGCGACCGGCCAGCCGTGCCGGTGCCCGGCGGTCAGGATGCCCAGCCCGATCGCCGACGTCATCGGTAGGTGCAGCGGGCGAAACGCATGCGCTGCAACGCCACCGAACAGCGCACGTGCCGGCGCGGTACGGAACACCCTGGCCAGCGCGGCGGCCGGCAGCACGGTCGGTGCGCCGAACCGGGCCAGGGTCAGCGGGTGGCTCGGGATCCGCAACAGTGGGCCCATGATGTCGTTGGACAGCTCGTCGAACCGGCGTGCGGGGGCGCCGAACAACGCACGCCACCGGGCACCGTCGGGGCCCAGCGCCTGGGCCGTGCGGTCGACCGATCGGTAGAGCACCCCGGCTTCTCCGGTGTCCAACGGGTGCACGCAGTCGATCTCGGTCCAGCCCCAGTTCAGCCCGTAGCGCTGCAGCCCCAGCTCGGCGAGCAGCGGCGAGCCGACGGCCATCGGATGGATCGCCGAACAGTGGTCGTGCAGCAGCCCCGGCACGATCGCCTCGCCGGTGCGGGTGCCGCCGCCGATCTGCTCGGCGGCCTCCAGCACGGTGACCGACAGCCCGGCGCGGGCCAGGGTGACGGCGGCGGCCAGCCCGTTGGGTCCGCTGCCCACCACGGTCGCAGTGCTCACCCCTGCAGTATTCATGCCATCGGCCGGCGCCTGTCCCGCCGGGCGGTGGAGCGGCGCGGCCGGCCGATCATCGGGGACCGCATCGACGTCGAGCTCGCGCTGTTGCTGTGTCAGCAGTACAGCGCCGCCGCACGGTGTCTGACCGCAGCGGCCTCGCCCGGCGCGCGATCGGATCGTTGCAGGTGGCAGGCATTTCCGGCACCTGCTGATCATCCAATTCGGGTGATGTGCCCCCGGGCCTGCGCGGCTAGCGTTCTCGTCGTATCTGGTCGATTGCGGGAGACGGTGAGAATGGCGAAGCGCTTCAACGGGGTCATCAACATGGACGTGCGGGACTCGGTACCCGACTGGGCGCCGTACCAGCCGCCGCGGGCCGCCGAAGGCGCGCCGAACGTGCTGTACGTGGTGTGGGATGACACCGGCATGGCGTCGTGGGACACCTTCGGCGGCGCGATCGAGATGCCGACGCTGAACCGGATCGCCGACCTGGGCCTGCGCTACACCAACTGGCACACCACAGCGCTGTGCTCGCCGACCCGATCCAGCCTGCTGACCGGCCGCAACGCCCACACCAACGGGATGGCCTGCATCGTCGAAGGGGCCTCGGGCTACCCGGGCCAGTCGGCGGTCATCCCGCCGGAGTCCGGCACCATCGCCGAGGTTCTGC
Organism: Mycobacterium sp. ABE4_509; assembly: GCF_056160785.1. Lineage (NCBI taxonomy): Bacteria > Bacillati > Actinomycetota > Actinomycetes > Mycobacteriales > Mycobacteriaceae > Mycobacterium > Mycobacterium sp. ABE4_509. The sequence continues at coordinate 38,544 of NZ_JBSWXU010000028.1, forward strand.
TCGAACAGGGCTACGGCACCTACTGCGTCGGCAAATGGCATCTCACCCCGGAGAACGAGGCCAACATGGGCGGGTCCCGGCGCAGCTGGCCGCTGGGCCGCGGGTTCGAGCGCTACTACGGGTTCCTCGGCGGCGAATGTAACCAGTGGTATCCGGACCTGGTGCACGACAACCACGCAGCCGAACAGCCGTATCTTCCCGACGACGGCTACCACCTGTCCAAGGACCTGATCGACAAGTCGATCGAATTCATCCGCGACGGTAAGCAGGTCAACCCGGACAAGCCGTGGATGATGTATCTCGCCTTTGGCGCCAACCACGCCCCCCACCACGCCCCCAAGGAGTGGATCGACAAGTATCAGGGTGTCTTCGACGAGGGCTACGAGGCGTACCGGGAGAAGGCGCTGGAGCGGATGAAACAGCTCGGCGTCGTTCCGTCGGACACCGAGATGGCTCCGATCAACCCGTGGCCCGCGGGCGAGGTGATCGCCGACATCGACCTGGTGCGCCCCTGGGACGAGCTCAACGACGACGAGAAGAAGCTGTTCGCCCGGATGGCCGAAGTGTTCGCCGGCTTCTCCAGTTACACCGACTACGAACTCGGCCGCCTCATCGACTATCTGGAGGAGTCCGGGCAGCTGGACAACACCATCATCGTCGTGGTCTCCGACAACGGAGCAAGCGGCGAAGGCAGTCCCAACGGCTCGGTCAACGAGAACAAGTTCTTCAACGGCTGGCCCGACGACCTGCAGGAGAACCTGGAGAAGCTTGACGACCTGGGTGGGCAGGAGACCTACTGCCACTATCCGACCGGCTGGGCGGTGGCCTTCAACACCCCCTACAAGATGTTCAAGCGCTACACCCTCGAGGGCGGTATCGCCGACCCGATGATCCTGACCTGGCCGGCGCAGATGACGTCGGTGGCCGGTCAGTTCCGCGACCAGTATCACCACGCCATCGACGTCGTGCCCACCATGTACGACTGGATCGGGGTCACCCCGCCGGATGCTCTGGGGGGTGTCACCCAGTTGCCGATCCAGGGTGTGTCGATGGGCTACAGCGTCGACGACGCCGACGCCCCCAGCGCCCGTACGACGCAGTACTACGAGATGCTCGGCACCCGGGCGCTCTATCACGACGGGTGGAAGATCGTGGCCCGCCACGGTGCGCTGTCGGGCAAGGGTAACTTCGGCTCCGACACCTGGGAGCTCTATCACACTGCCGAAGACCGCGCCGAACTGCACGACCTCGCCGCACAGTACCCGGAGAAGGTCCAGGAGATGGTGGCTATGTGGTTCGCGTTTGCGGGGCGCAACAACGTGTTCCCGCTCGATGACCGCACGGCGGCCGAACGGCTGCTCGACCCGCGGCCCTCGGCGGTCAGCAACCGTGACGAGTTCACCTACTATCCCGGGACTGCCGATGTCCCCGAGGCGGTCGCACCCAACATCCGCAACCGCTCCTACACCATTCGCGCCGAAGTCGACGTCACCGACGCGACCCCCTCAGGGGTGATCATGGCCCAGGGCAGCAGGTTCGGCGGCCATTCCCTGTTCGTCAAGGACGGCACCGTGCACTACGCGTACAACTTCCTGGGAATCGCCGAGACCCTGGTCTCGGCTTCGCAGCCGCTGACGCCAGGCCGGCATTCGGTGGTCGCCGGATTCGCCAAGGAGGGTGAGAACCCGCCGAAGGTCGCCAACGGTGTGCTGACGCTGTCGATCGACGGTGTGCCGGTGGGTTCGGACGCCATGCGCACCCAGCCCGGGAAGTTCGCGCTGGCCGGCGAGGGGCTCGCGGTGGGACGCGATTCGGGTGACCCCGTCAGCAAGGAGTACGGCAGCGAGTTCGGCCTCACCGGTCTGTCCGTCGACCACGTCACCATCACGGTGGAGGGTGCCCACTTCTTCGACGAGGAGATGGAGGCGCACGCCATGCTCGTGCGCGAATAGTGCAGCGGCGCGGGGTGTGTCGGTCAGTCCAGACCGACCGCCTCGCGGCGGTTCCGGACCCGGAGCTTGCGGTAGATCGACCGTTGGTGGGTCTTGAGCGTGTTCACCGAGACCGACAGCTTGGCGGCGATCTCACCGGTCGTCATCGGGGTGCGCATGAACGCCAGCACCTCGCGCTCGCGTGCGGTGAGCGGTTCGGGCCCGGTCGAGTCCGAAGCGGCGCGCTCACAGCGCAGCATGCACTCTTCGACGAACTCGCTGTAGGCGGTGGTCCCCACATGCTCGGCCAGCAGCTGGCGGCAGGCGGCGTCGTTGTTGTCCAGGAACGGGTAACGCACCCGTTGCGGTGCCGCGAGCGCGAGCATCTCCTCGAGCCGTTCATGGGTGGTTTCGTCAGGCGAGGATCCGATATCGAGCAGCGCCAGGGTCAGCATCCCCGATGCCCTCAGGTAGTCCGGTACGTCGTGTGCCACCGCGTTGTTCGCGAAGGCGCGGGCGAGGTCGGGATCCCCCAGCCGGCGGCACATGCCCGACAGCACGGCCGCCACCATCGGCAGGTTGTCCCTGTCTGCCACGGGGCGGGCGAGGTCCAGCGCCTTCGCCGGCTCGCCGTTCAGTTCGGCCAGTCTCGCCAGGCTGGCCTGCTTGTAGCTGCTGAACGGCACACCGTGGGTGTCGACGTCGGCCATCCGGGCCACCGCGGCCTGCACGGTGCGCGCTGCGCCGCGGTCGGCAAGAGTTGCGACCGTGAAGGCCAGCATCTGACATGCCATATCCGGGTAACCGGCACCGACCGACCCCGCAACAACGGTGAAATCCTCACGTGCAGAATCGAGTTCGCCGCGCCAGAAGTTGACCCAACCGGCCGCGAACCGTTCGATTCCGGCCCCGTCGTGTGCCAGCCAGACTCCGGGCTCGCCGGCGACATCAGAGGTGTCTCGGTGCAGCACGCTCAGCGCCCGGTCGAATTCTCCGGCATGGGCGGTCGCCAGCGCCTGGTTCTGCCGTGCCCGGGTGGCGACTTCGAACAATCCCGTCGCAGAGCACTCGTTGACCGCGGCCGTCAGAAGCTCGGAACCGCGGTCGGAACCGTACCGGAGCCGGGACTTGGCCCAGCCGAGTACGAACAGCGTGCACGCGTACACGCGGGGGCCGACCACCGTTCGGTCACCGAGTACGTCCTCGGCCCGCTGGACGGCCTGCGACATCTCGTCTTCATCGTCTGCGACCAGGACACAGGACAGGTCGGCGATGAACCGCAGCCGCCGTGCGGCGTCACCGCCGGCCGCCAGCATGCCGGCGCGGTCGAACTGTGTTGCGGCTCCGACGCCGTCGCCGATCAGGCTTCGGCAACACGCTCTGATCATCAGTACCTCGGGTAGTTCCCCGAAGGCATCGAGCATGCGTCCGCACAGCTCGTCGAGGGCCCGCCAACGGGACTGCAGCAGCAGCTCGAGCCAGTGTCCGGCGACGATGTCCTGGGCGATTGCGCAGTCGTCGGCGTGGATCGCGTGATCGACGGCCGCGACCGGATCGGCGTCGGCCAGCTCGCGGGCCGCGAGTCGGTTGAGTTCTCGCCACCGTGCCGGGTGGTACCGGCGCAGGATCGCCTGGCAGTGCGTGGCGAACATCGAATGCCATTGGTAAACGGCGTTCTCACGCACCTCTGCGTCGAACCGCTCGAGAAACAATCCTGCCGAGAGGCATTCGGCGATCAGGCGCTCGGCGTCGGGACGGCCGGACAGGACCGTCGCCAGCCGCCCGTCCATCCGGGCGGGCACGGTGGTGCTGAGCACGAACTCGGCGACGTCGCTTCGCAGCCGGTCCAGAACCGTGGTTCTGATGTACTCCGTCATCAGTTCGGTCCCGGACTCGGCTGCCGGAACGTCTGCACCGCTGGTCAGCATCAGGCGAACGGCCGCAGGCCAACCCGCGGTGATGGTCTGGACGGCCTGGGCCCTGCCCGGTCCGATGTCGCGGCCGACCAGGGCTGCTGCGGCCTGGATCTCGGAAGTCGACAAGCTCAGGTCGGCCGCCTTGATGGTGGCCACCTGGCCGTGCACCTTGAGCCGCCCCAGTTTCGAGTCGACGGGGTCGGTGGTGATCATCACCAGGTGCAGCCACTGCGGTCCGTATTCGATGAGGTCTGCCAGGTCGGACTCGGTCACCGTCGTCGCCTTGTGGAAGTCGTCGATCACCACGGTCACGGCCGGCGTGTCCATCGCGCCCACCGCGGCCAGTGCCTCGTGGTAGCTGCCGGAGTCGTACACCGTCGCCAACGCGCGGTGCAGGTCGACGTCACCGCGTTCGCGGGCGCTGCGCTGCAGCGCGGTGAGCACCCCCCGCACGAGATCGTGGATGTCGCCGGTGCCTGCCGACAGCGTCACCCACGCCACGGCACCCGGCTGGCCGCGGTGCCGGCGTCTTCTCGCCCACTGAGCCACCGCGACCGTTTTCCCGAAGCCGGACGGTGCCGTGACGATCGTCGCACGGTGGCGATCGGTGTAGCGGTCCAGCAGATCGGCCAGCGCGGGGCGCTCGACCATCTCGGGGTGCGGCGACGGGCTGGTGGCCAGAAACCACGGCAGAGGGTGCAGCGCCGATGTGCTTGGGGACTGCATGCTCACACAGCTTAGGTACCCATGTGCTCACACATCACGCAATGTCGTGCGCCGCGACGGGGCCTGCGGGGGCGGGGCAATGGTGCGCCACGCCACCGCCGCGGCGGCCAGCGTCACCGCCGCCGTCGCGGCGAACACCGGCCAGAACGCGCCGGTCGCGATCAGCAACGGGCTGCACACCGCGATGGCCAGGGTGCCGCCCAGCATCTGGATGCTCAGGTTCACCCCGCTGGCCTGCCCCTGCTTGTCGGCCGGTGCCGCCCCCATCACCGCGGGTCTGGTCGTCACCGCGATGAACGGCATGATCGCTCCCCACACCACCATCGCGGCGATGAGCAGCGCGGTGTTGCCGGCGATCGTCGCCCCGCCGACGGCGGCCACCGTGACCGCCGTGGTGATCAGCGTGGCCACCAGCGGCACGCGCGGACCCCGGCGGTCGCGCACGGCGCCGGCGAGCCTGGAGGTGATCAGGGTGGGCACGATCGCGACCGAGACGACGAGGCCGGCCATCACGGGGGACTGGCCGAGGCTCTGCTGCAGATACAACGCGACGAAGACGAAGACGACCATCTTCTCGAACTGGAACACCGCGAACACGATGTTGCCGCCGGTGAACGTGGGATCGGCGAGCAGATCGAGCTCCACCAGCGGTGCCGCCCGGCGCAGCTCGATCACCACGAATGCGGCCATCAGAGCGGTGCCGCCGATCAGGCTCCCGAGCACCCCCGCCGAGGTCCACCCCCAGTCCGCGGACTGCATCAGGCCGATGGTGATCCCGCTCAGACCGGCCACCAGGGTGGCCAGGCCGGCGTAGTCGAAGCGGCGCGGGCCCAGCTGCGCCCAGTCGGGCCGGACTCTCGGTGCGGCCAGCATGGCCAGCAGCACGCCGACGGTGATCGCGATGATCGGCAGGTTGATCGCGAAGATCCAGCGCCACGAAACCGTCTGGGACAGCACCCACCCACCAGCGGCCCCGAGGCCATGAAGCACCCGGCGATGGTGGTCTGCACACCGAAGGCCGAGCCCTGCCGCCCGGGCGGGAATGCGCCCGCCACGATCGCCATCGAGGCCGGGAAGGTGACCGCGGCGCCCACCCCCTGCACCGCCCGGCCGGCGATCAGCCAACCCCCCGACGGGGCCAGCGCCGCGATCGCCGATCCCGCCGCGAACAGCGCCGCGCCCGCCGGGAAGGCGATGCGTCTGCCGAGCATGTCGCCGAGCCGCCCGCCGACGGCGAGGAACGCCGAGAAGGTCAGCAGGTAGGCGTTGACCACCCAGTGACTGGCCAGAACCGTCATGCCGAGGTCGTCGCGGATGGTCGGCAGTGCGACGCCGACCACGGTCTCGTCGAGCACGACCAGTCCGAGTACGGAGCTGGCCGCTGTCAGGATCCACCAGGGGCGGTGTTGCTCGGTGATCAACAGCGCGAGCCTATGTCAGCGCGGCTCGGCCGGCGCGGGTCAGCCCTTCGGAGGGACGGGTGCGGCGGGCTGCACCGCCGGTGCGCCGGCCTCGGCCTTCATCTTCTCGAACAGCTCGACGTAGTAGGGCAGGCAGTGTTCCAGCGCCTGCTCGGTGGTGTAGACGGGCTCGTAGCCCAGATCGCGTCTGGCTTTGGCGATGGAGAAGTAGTTGTCCAGGTAGAGCCGTTCCACCCCAAGCGGTTCCAGCAACGGCTTGGGCGCTCCGAGCTTGAAGTGCAGGAACTGCCACACCGTCATCGCCAGCCGCACCAGCCGGCCGGGTACCCGGAACGTCGGCCACGGCTGGCCGCACGCCTCGACCACCGGACGGGAGAACTCGAACATGTTGATCGGCTCGCCGTCGTTGATGAAGTACGCCTGCCCCGGCGCCGTGCCGCCAGGCACCAGATGCTGTGCGGCCAAGATGAACCCGTGCACCAGGTTGTGCACATAGGAGTTGTCGAGCTTGACGTTCTTGCTGCCGATGAGCACCTTGACGTGGCCGGCGAGCACACTTTCGAACACCTTGCGGAACATGGTCTGATCGCCACGGCCCCAGATCCCGCTGGGCCGGATCGAGCAGGTCAGCACGCCCTGCTCGCCGTTCTGGGACAGCACGAACTTCTCGGCCGCCACCTTCGTCTCGGTGTAGAGATCGTTGAACCGGTCGGTGTAGGGCAGCGTCTCGTCGCCGCCGGAAATCCGTTTGCCGCCCATCACCACGCTGTTGGACGCCGTGTAGACGAAGCGCCGCGCGCCGGCCCGCTGCGCGGCGCGGAGCAGATTCTCGGTGCCGGTGACGTTGACGGCGAAGCTGCGGCGCCGGTACTCCTCGGTGACCGAGGCGCCGCCCATCAGGTCGATGATCGCGGCGGTGTGGAACACCGTGCCGATGCCCTCGACGGCGCGGGCGACGTCGTCGACGTCGGTGATGTCGCCGACGATCACCTGCAGGTTCGGGTGGTCGGGCAGCGGGCAGGGCACCCGGTCGAAGGAGCGGACCTCGACGCCGCGGTCGAGCAGCTCACGCACCAGGTTGGCACCGACGAACCCGGAACCTCCGGTGACCAGGGCTCGGCCGAGTTCAGTCTGCAGCGTTGCATCACCCATGCCCGCAGCGTAACTGAAACATGTTCCAATTTGCCAGCGAACACCGGTCGAATGGTTGCCGGGTCAACCTTCGTCGTCGTCCTTGGCGGCCAATGCGTCCTCGACCCTCTTGCGGGCTCCGGCGAGGTGCTCTTCGCACCGTTTAGCCAGCTCCTCGCCTCTTTCCCAGAGTGTCAGCGACGCGTCGAGGTCGAGCCCGCCGTGCTCCAGGCGCTGCACCACCTCGATCAGCTCGTCGCGCGCCTCTTCGTATCCGAGTTCACTAATAGGCTTCATCACCGGCCTCCAGAGTCGTCGTCGGCCGCACCCTCGCTGAGCGCGGTGATCGCACCGTCGGCCACCCGGATCCGCAACCGGGTGCCCTCCGGCGCGTCGGCCACCGAATGCAGTACGTGCGCCGGCCCGCCGGTCGGCAGCCCCTGCGCCGCGGCCTGTGCGATGGCCTGGACCACGGCATAGCCGCGGGCCAGCGT
>NZ_JBSWXU010000029.1:0-46094 GCF_056160785.1 Mycobacterium sp. ABE4_509
CCGCAGGCCGACGGTGCCGACTGCGCCGGGCTGATCGGCGCGCTGCCCGACCAGCTGGGTGACTACCACCGAGCCGAGGTGATCGCGCCCGCCCCGGCCGGCACCGCGGCATGGCAGCCCGAGGACGGCGGTGAGGCGTTGATCCTGCGCTGCGGGCTGGACCGGCCCGCTGAGTTCACGGTCGGAAAGCCGATCCAGATGGTGGATGCGGTGCAGTGGTTCCGGGTGGGCGAAGCAGGGGTGGGAGAAGACCCCGTGGGCGAAGCAGGGGTGGGAGAAGACCCCGTGGGCGAAGCAGGGGTGGGAGAATACCCCGTGGGCGAAGCAGGGGTGGGAGAAATCCCCGTGGGCGAAGCAGGGGTGGGAGAAGACCCCGTGGGCGACCGGAGCACCTGGTACGCGGTGGACCGACCGGTCTACGTCGCGGTCACGTTGCCCGCGGGCTCGGGACCGACACCCATCCAGGTCCTCTCGACGGTGATCACCGAGACACTGCCGGCCCAGCCGATCGACCCGGCCCCGGCCCGCTGACCGCAGGCTGCGCGAGCGTACGCATTCTTCGCAAGAACCGGCGATCTTCGTCACAAACCGGACGCTCACGCGCCGGCGCGGGTCGCTAGCGAAGCCCAGTGCCCCGAGCGACCGCGGTGTCGACCATCGTGGCGAGCAGCGTCGGGTAGTCGACGCCGCTGGCGGCCCACATCCGGGGAAACATCGAGATCGTGGTGAACCCCGGCATCGTGTTGATCTCGTTGATGACCGGTCCGCCGTCGGTGAGGAAGAAGTCGACCCGGGCCAGACCCTGGCAGTCGATCGCGTGGAAGGCGCGGATCGCCAGCGCGCGGATCGCCTCGGCGACCTGGTCGTCGACCTTGGCCGGCACGTCCAGTTCCGCGCCGTCGTCGAGGTACTTGGTCTCGAAGTCGTAGAACCCGTCCTCGCGGCCCCGGATGCCGGCCACCCGGATCTCGCCGACGGTGCTGGCCTCCACGCGGCCGTCGGGAAACTCCAGCACGCCGCATTCCAGCTCCCGGCCGGCCACCGCGGCCTCGACGATCACCTTCGGGTCGTGCCGGCGTGCCATCTCGATGGCCGCGGGCAGCAGATCCCAACTCGCCACCCGGCTGACGCCGATCGAGGAACCGCCGCGGGCGGGTTTGACGAACACCGGCAACCCGAGCCGCTCACACTCCTCCAGCGAGGGCGCGGCCTGCCGCGGCCGCAGCACCACGTGGTCACCGATCGGCAGCCCCTCGGCGGCCCACAGTTTCTTGGTGAACTCCTTGTCCATCCCGGCCGCCGACGCCAGCACCCCGGCCCCGACATAGGGCACCCCGGCCAGCTCGAGCAGACCCTGGATGGTGCCGTCCTCGCCGTACGGGCCGTGCAGGACCGGAAAAACCACGTCGACGGAGGCGAGCAGGTCACCGGGGCTGTCGCTCAGCGAGACCAGCTGACCGCGCCGTTCCGGATCGGCGGCCAGGGCGAGCTCGGTGCCCGAGGACGGGGTCACCCCGGGCAGGGTGCCGTCGGTGATGGCCAAGGTCTCGGGCCGTCCGTCGGTGAGCACCCAGGAGCCCGCCGGCGTGATGCCGACCGCGACCACCTCGAAGCGCTGCGGGTCGAGGTTGCGCAGGATGCTGCCCGCGGAGACGCACGAGATCGCGTGCTCGGAGCTGCGGCCGCCGTAGACGACGGCTACACGGATGCGGGCGGTCACAACCTAGAGAGGCTACCGCCCTGCCCCACAACCGCAGGGCACGGCCGCGACGTCACGCCGGTCCGAGTGCCTGTTCCAGGTCGCTCAGCAGGTCCTCGGTGTCCTCGATGCCGAGCGAGATCCGGGCGAAACCGGCGCTGACGTCGTCACCCCACCGGGCCCTGCGGTCGATGGTGGTGTGGATGCCGCCGAAGCTGGTCGCCGACACGAGCAGCTCACTTCTGGCCACCAGCTCGTGTACCGCCTCGGCGTCGGCCAGTTCGATCGACACGAGGCCACCGAACCGGCGCATCTGCGCGGAGGCGACCGGGTGGGACGGATCGCCGGGCAGCCCGGGATAGCGCACCGAACGCACGGCCGGATGCGAGTTCAGCATCAGCGCGACCGCCGCCGCGTTCTGGCACTGACGCTCGAACCGCAGCCCCGCGCTGCCGATGCTCCGCAGCACCAGCCACGCCTCGAAGGCCCCCAGGATGGACCCGGACAGCAGGCGTTCGCGGCGCATCCGCTCGATCAGATCTGGGTGGCTGCCGGCTACGTATCCGGCGAGCACGTCGTGATGGCCGGACAACGCCTTGGTCGCGCTGCCCACCACCAGATCGGCACCCAGCGACAGCGGCTGCTGCCCGAGCGGGGTGGCGGTGGTGTTGTCCACGAGCAGCGCCGTGCCCTGGGCGCGGCAGGTCAGCGCGAGCCGGTGCAGGTCCACGACGTCGAGCCCTGGGTTCGACGGTGTCTCGGCCAGCACCACGTCGGCTCCGACGGCCGCGTCGCACATCTGGTCACACCGGGCCTGCACCACCGTGGCCCCACAGGCGGCGAGGTACTCCTCGGCGTAGGCCCGTACCTGGTAGTAGCCGTCGGCCGGGACGACCACGGTGCGGCCCGGCCCGGCGAGGACCCGCAATGCGGCCGTGAGAGCGGCCATCCCGGAACCGAACACCACCGCGCCGGTGGCACCCTCCAGCGCGGCCAGCGCCGATTCCAGCTGCCGCCACGACGGATTGGACGCCCGCCCGTAGCTGTCCGATCCGGCGTCCTCGTCGGCCGGGAGGTGATAGACCGCGGCCGGCACCGGCACCGGCCCGACGGGGGATCCCGGAATCGGTTCCGAACCAACCGCTTTGACGGTTCGGGTGGAATCGCCCGGGGTGTTGCCCACCGCGTTCATTCCGGTTTGGTGGTGCGGCCCAGAAGCAGCGCCACCGCCTCGTCGACGGACAGACCCTTGTGGCACACCCGGTGCACCGCCTCGGTCAGTGGCATCTCGACGCCATAGCTCGACGCCAGAGCCAGCACCGACTCACACGATGTGACGCCCTCGGCGACGTGGCCGCCGGTGGCGGCCAGCGCCGCGGCCATGGTGCCGCCGCGGCCGAGCCGTTCGCCGAACGAACGGTTGCGCGAGTGCGGGGACATACAGGTGGCCACCAGATCACCGATGCCGGCCAGTCCGGCCAGGGTGGCGGGCTGGGCACCCAACGCGATTCCCAGCCGCATGATCTCGGCCAGCCCCCGGGTGATGATGGCGGCCGCGGTGTTCTCCCCGAGTCCCGACCCGGCGGCCATGCCGCAGGCGAGCGCGATCACGTTCTTGCAGGCGCCCCCGATCTCGGCGCCGATCACATCCGAATTGGTGTACGGGCGGAAGTAGCCGGTGGCCATCGCGCGCTGCAACGCGACCGCCCGGCCCGAGTCGCTGCAGGCGATGACGGTGGCCGCGGGTTGCTCCTCGGCGATCTCGCTGGCCAGGTTGGGACCGGTGAGTGCGGCGACCCGGCCCTGATCGGCACCGGTCACCTGGGCGATGACCTGACTCATCCGCATCAGGGTGCCCAGTTCGACGCCCTTGGCGAGGCTGACGAGCGTGGCGTCACCGCCGATGTCGGCCGCCCATCCGGTGAGGTTGGCCCGAAGCGACTGGGACGGCACCGCCAGCAACACCGTGCAGGCTCCGGCGAGCGCTTCGGCGGGGTCGCTGGTGGCCCGCACCGCGGCCGGTAGCTCCACATCGAGGTAGTCGGGGTTGCGGTGGCTGCGGTTGATCTCGTCGGCCAACGCGGGTCGGCGGGCCCACAACGTGACGTTGTTGCCGGCGTCGGCGAGCACTTTTGCCAGCGCCGACCCCCACGCTCCTGCGCCCATCACCGCCGCCTCGACCACGGCTTCAGCGTAGCGGTGGCGGCGGGGCTGGCAGGATGGCGCTCGTGAGGACCTCGTGACCGGCAGCGACATCACCGTCGCCGACGTCGGCTTGGTGATCGCGGTGAAGCGACTCACCGCAGCCAAGACACGGCTGGCGCCGGTGTTCTCCGGCGACGACCGCGGGGACGTCGTGCTGGCCATGCTGATCGACACGATCGCCGCGGCGACGGCGGTGCCCGCGGTGGGCACCGTGGTGGTGGTCACCCCCGACGACACCGCCGCGGATGCCGCGCGCCGTCTCGGGGCGCTGGTCCTGCCCGATCCGACCCCGGCGGGACATCGCGATCCGCTGAACAGCGCGTTGCGCGCAGCCGAAGTCCGGGTGCGCCGACACTGCGCGAACGTCGTTGCATTGCAGGGCGATCTGCCCGCCCTGCGCAGCGGTGAACTCGGCGAGGCGATCACGGTGGCGCGGCGCCACCGGCGCAGCTTCGTCGCCGATCGGCACGGCACCGGAACAGCCGCGTTGTTCTCCTTCGACGCGGCACTGGACCCGCGCTTCGGACCGGACTCGGCTCAGCGGCACCGCGGCTCGGGCGCGATCGAACTCACCGGCGCGTGGCCGGGACTGCGCAACGACATCGACACCCCCGAGGACCTGGTGGCGGCGCGCGCGCTGGGCGTGGGGCGCGCCACCGTACGCGCCATCACTGCGCGATCGGAACAGTCGGTGCATATTGACCCGTCTCGGTAGCAGGAGCACCTGTCGATAGGGAATCATCAGTGCCATGACCGAAGCGCAGACGCGACCGGACAGCTCAGAAACCACCAACGGCCTACCGATGCCGACGACCGAAGCGGGGCCGGCGCCCGAGGCGCCGCCGGCCGCGACCGCGCCGCCGGTCGAGAACCTGCTGCCCGAGGACCGGTACCTCAATCGTGAGTTGAGCTGGCTGGACTTCAACGCGCGGGTGCTTGCGCTGGCGGCGGACCCGTCCATGCCGCTGCTCGAACGGCTCAAGTTCCTGGCGATTTTCGCGTCCAACCTCGACGAGTTCTACATGGTGCGGGTGGCCGGCCTGAAGCGCCGCGACGAGATGGGACTGTCGGTGCGCTCTGCCGACGGGTTGACGCCGCGTGAACAGCTGCGGCGAGTCAGCGAGCGCACCCAGCAGATCGCCAGCCGCCACGCGCGGGTGTTCCTGGACAGCGTGCGACCCGCGCTGGCTGACGAGGGCATCGTCATCGTCACCTGGGCCGAGCTCGACGATGCCGAGCGAGGTGAGCTGTCGACCTATTTCCACGAGCAGGTGTTCCCGGTGCTGACCCCGCTCGCGGTCGACCCGGCCCATCCGTTCCCGTTCGTCAGCGGCCTGAGCCTCAACCTCGCGATCACCGTCAAGCAGCCCGACGACGGTGGTCAGCACTTCGCCCGAATCAAGGTGCCCGACAACGTCGACCGGTTCGTCGAGCTGTCGGCCCGCGACGAGAAGCCCGGCGAGGTGCGCTTCCTGCCGATGGAGGAGCTCATCGCGGCCTTCCTTCCGGTGCTGTTCCCGGGCTTGGAGATCGTCGAGCACCACGCGTTCCGTATCACCCGCAACGCCGATTTCGAGGTCGAGGAGGACCGCGACGAGGATCTGCTGCAGGCGCTCGAGCGGGAGTTGGCCCGACGACGCTTCGGTTCTCCGGTGCGCCTCGAGGTCTCCGGTGACATGACCGAGGGCATGCTCGAGTTGTTGTTGCGCGAACTCGACGTCGACCCCGGTGATGTCGTCGAGGTTCCTGGCCTGCTCGATCTGTCCTCGCTGTGGCAGGTCTACGGGGTGGACCGGCCGGCGCTCAAGGACCCGCCTTTCGTTCCGGCCACTCCTCCAGCGTTCGGCGAGCGGGAGACGCCCAAGAGCATCTTCTCGGCGCTGCGCGACGGTGACGTGCTGGTGCACCACCCCTATGACTCGTTCTCGACGACGGTGCAACGGTTCATCGAGCAGGCCGCCGCAGATCCCAACGTGCTGGCCATCAAGCAGACCCTCTATCGCACCTCCGGTGATTCGCCGATCATCAACGCGCTCATCGATGCCGCCGAGGCCGGCAAGCAGGTCGTCGCGCTGGTCGAGATCAAGGCCCGGTTCGACGAACAGGCCAACATCAAATGGGCGCGTGCGCTCGAGCAGGCCGGCGTGCATGTGGTCTACGGGCTGATCGGGTTGAAGACGCACTGCAAGACCTGCCTGGTGGTGCGCCGCGAGGGCTCGATGATCCGCCGGTACTGCCATGTCGGCACCGGTAACTACAACCCGAAGACGGCACGGTTGTACGAGGACATCGGGCTGCTCACCGCCGCACCCGACATCGGCGCGGATCTGACCGACCTGTTCAACTCGCTGACCGGGTATTCGCGCAAGGAGTCCTACCGCAACCTGCTGGTCGCCCCGTACGGGGTGCGTCGGGGCATCATCGAGCGCATCGAGCGCGAGATCGCCGCCACCCGGGATGGCGCCGAGGGCCGGATCCGCCTGAAGGCCAACGCGTTGGTCGACGAGCAGGTGATCGACGCGCTGTACCGGGCTTCGCAGGCCGGGGTGCGGGTGGAGGTCGTGGTCAGGGGGATCTGTGCGTTGCGCCCAGGGGTGCCGGAGTTCTCGGAGAACATCGTGGTGCGTTCCATCCTGGGTCGCTTCCTCGAGCATTCCCGGATCATCCACTTCCGCGCCATCGACGAGTACTGGATCGGCAGCGCCGACATGATGCATCGCAATCTGGACCGCCGCGTGGAAGTGATGGCCCAGGTCAAGGATCCGCGGCTGAGCGCACAGCTCAACGACATCTTCGAATCGGCGACCGACCAGCACACCCGATGCTGGGAACTGGGCCCCGACGGTCGTTGGACGGCTTCGCCGCAGGAAGGGCAGACCGTGCGCGACCATCAGGTCTCGCTCATGGAACGGCACCGCTTCCCGTGAGATTCGGTACCGAACGCCGCAGATCCGCCGGCGCCGCGATCACCCGCAGGAGTTGAGTTGCCGAGATCGAACCCCTCGGATTCGGCCATGAGCAAGAAAACCATCCGCGCCGCAGGGGCGGTCCTGTGGCGCCCCGGTCCCAACGCCGGCGGCGACCCGGAGATCGCGATCGTGCACCGGCCCCGGTATGACGACTGGTCGCTGCCCAAGGGCAAGGTCGATCCGGGCGAGACCGAACCCGTCACCGCCGTGCGGGAAATCGAGGAAGAGACCGGCTACCGCGCGATCCTGGGCCGCCGGCTGGCGACGATCGGCTACCGCGTCGAGGGCAGCCCCAAGCGGGTGTGTTTCTGGTCGGCTCGGTGCGATCGCGGCGAGTTCCACCCCAACGAGGAGGTGGACGAGTTGAAATGGCTGCCGGCTGCAGCGGCGATGGCCGAGTTGCACTACCCGCTGGACCGCGACGTGGTCGGCCAGTTCCGCGCCGTGCCGGCCGCCACCGAGACGGTGCTGATCGTGCGGCACGCCACCGCGGGCAGCAAGTCGCGCTTTAAGGGAGACGATCGAATGCGCCCGCTGGACAAGCGCGGCCGGGCTCAAGCTGAGTCGCTGGTGGGGCAGCTGCTGGCGTTCGGTGCCGACGACCTGTTCGCGGCTGACCGGGTCCGCTGCCATCAGACGCTGGATCCGCTGGCCGAGGAGCTGGGCACGAAGATCACCAACGAACCGGCCCTGACCGAAGAGGCGTACGCGGCCGATCGGGCATCGGCCCACAGCCGCATTCTCGACATCGCCACGACCGCCGGAACGCCGGTGATCTGCAGTCAGGGCAAGGTCATCCCCCATCTCATCACCTGGTGGTGCGACCGCGACGGGGTGGAGCCCGACGATGCCCGCAACCGCAAGGGCAGCACCTGGGTGCTGTCTCTGGTGGACGGCCGGTTGGTCGCTGCGGACCACATCGACAGCCCGTTGGCATCGAAAAAGTGACCGCACAGATGAATTCAACCAGGGGTTGCGAGTCCTCGCGCCCCGGACACGAATTCGCCGCGGGCCAGGTGGGCCCGCGGCGAAATCCGTGATCTGACTACTTGCGGCCGCGCTTGGCCGGCGCCTTCTTGGCCGGCGCCTTCTTGGCCGGCGCCTTCTTCGCCGGCGCCTTCTTGGCCGGCGCCTTCTTGGCCGGCGCCTTCTTGGCTGGCGCCTTCTTCGCCGGCGCCTTCTTGACCGCGGCCTTCTTGGCCGGAGCCTTCTTGGCCGGAGCCTTCTTGGCTGGCGCCTTCTTGACCGCGGCCTTCTTGGCCGGAGCCTTCTTCGCGGGAGCCTTCTTCGCCGGCGCCTTCTTGGCGGCGGCCTTCTTCGCGGGAGCCTTCTTGGCAGCCTTCCGGGCAGTGGTGGCAGTCACACCACGCTTGACGGCAGGACCGTCTGCCGGAAGCTTCTGCGCGCCAGAGACAACCGCCTTGAACTGAGCGCCCGGACGGAACGCGGGCACGGACGTGGGCTTGACCTTCACCGTCTCGCCGGTACGCGGGTTGCGCGCGACACGCGCTGCGCGACGCCGCTGCTCGAAAACACCAAACCCGGTGATGGTCACGCTGTCGCCCTTGTGCACAGCGCGCACGATGGTGTCAACGACGTTCTCCACCGCGGCGGTGGCCTGCCGACGATCCGAGCCCATTTTCTCCGTGAGTACGTCGATGAGCTCTGCTTTATTCATGCAAAACCTCCGAAACCAGTGGCCCTACTTGGGCCGACTAGTGGACACGGTAAACCCAATGGCTGCTGATTTCCAAGAGCCACGCGCAATTTCAAGCCAAGCTAGCGAACTTTTTTCAATCCACTTGCTGCCCTTGGCCTCCAACCGAGGCCTCCAAAAGGGGCTCGTGGCGGAGGTGAATTCGCCGCTGCGGGCGCCGGCCTCAGGCCGGCAGAGTGCGCGGCTTCCAGCTCGGCCGGTCGGCCTCATAAGCCTCGATCTGATCGAGTTTCCGCAGCGTAAGGCCGATATCGTCGAGTCCCTCGAGCAATCTCCAAGCGGTGTAGTCGTCAATGTTGAACGGCACCACAACCGTTCCTGCGGTCACCGTTCGATATTGAAGATTCACACTGATTTCCAGACCCGGCTGCTGCTCGATGAGCTTCCACAACAATTCCACATCATCCTGCGCCACTTCGGCGGCCAGCAGGCCTGCCTTGCCCGCGTTGCCACGGAAGATATCAGCGAATCTCGACGAGATGACGACCCGGAATCCGAAGTCCATCAGCGCCCACACCGCATGCTCCCGGGAGGAGCCGGTCCCGAAATCGGGCCCGGCGACCAACACCGACCCGTTGTCGAAAGGGGTCTGATTCAGGATGAAGGACGGATCGTTGCGCCAGCCGGCGAACAGTCCGTCTTCGAATCCCGTTCGGGTTACGCGCTTCAAATACACCGCAGGAATGATCTGGTCGGTGTCGACGTTCGAGCGGCGCAGCGGAACGCCGATCCCGGTGTGGGTGCGGAAGGCTTCCATCGAAGAATCTCCTGATGTCCTGGTTGGTTCGAGCGGATTCAGCGGGCGGGAACGGGCGGCAGGTCCGCCGGGGAGGCCAGCGTGCCGCGCACCGCGGTGGCCGCGGCGACCGCCGGTGACACCAGATGGGTGCGGCCGCCCTTGCCCTGACGGCCTTCGAAGTTCCGGTTCGAGGTCGAGGCGCAGCGCTGCCCGGGCGAGAGCTGATCTGGGTTCATCCCCAGGCACATCGAGCATCCGGCCTGCCGCCACTCTGCTCCTGCCGCCGTGAAGATCTCGCCCAGTCCCTCGGATTCGGCCTGGGCGCGCACCCGCATCGAGCCGGGCACCACCAGCATCCGCACACCGTCGGCCACCTTGCGGCCCCGCAGCACGTCGGCGGCGACCCGCAGGTCCTCGATGCGCCCGTTGGTGCAGGAGCCGACGAACACCGTGTCCACGGTGATGTCACGCATGGCGACTCCCGGACGAAGGTCCATGTAGGCCAACGCCTTTTCAGCGGCCTGACGCTCACCCTCGTCGAGCATCAATTCCGGATCCGGGACCGACTCCGCCAGCGGCACCCCTTGACCGGGGTTGGTGCCCCAGGTCACAAAGGGACTCAACGTCGCCGCATCGAGGTAGACCTCGGTGTCGAACTCCGCACCCTCGTCGGTACGCAACCGACTCCAGGCCCCCACCGCGGCATCCCAGTCGGCGCCGGTGGGTGCATGCGGTCGGCCACGCAGGAACTCGAAGGTCGTCTCGTCGGGCGCGACCATACCTGCCCGCGCACCGGCTTCGATGCTCATGTTGCAGATCGTCATCCGGCCCTCCATGGACAGCGCTTCGATCGCACTGCCGCGGTATTCGATGACGTGCCCCTGCCCGCCGCCGGTGCCGATCTTGGCGATCACGGCCAGAATGATGTCCTTGGCGCTGACCCCGGGCGGCAACTCACCGTCGACGTTGACGGCCATCGTCTTGAACGGCCGCAGCGGCAGGGTCTGAGTGGCCAGCACATGCTCGACCTCCGAGGTGCCGATTCCCATGGCCAGCGCGCCGAAGGCGCCATGGGTGGAGGTGTGGCTGTCCCCGCACACCACCGTCGTTCCCGGCTGGGTCAAACCCAGCTGCGGCCCGATGATGTGCACGATGCCCTGTTCGGCGTCGCCCATCGGGTGCAGCCGGATGCCGAACTCCTCACAGTTGCGGCGCAACGTCTCGACCTGTGTGCGCGACACCGGATCGACGATCGGCTTGTCGATGTCGACGGTGGGCACGTTGTGGTCCTCGGTGGCGATCGTCAGATCGGGCCTGTGTACCGGCCGACCGGCCAGCCGTAGACCGTCGAACGCCTGGGGGCTGGTCACCTCGTGAACGAGATGCAGGTCGATGTAGATCAGGTCGGGCTCGCGCGCGGCGCCCTCTCCGGAGCCCAGAGCGACGACGTGGTCACTCCAGACCTTCTCGGCCATCGTTCGGGGCTGATTCGATTCGGCCATCTTGACATCTCACAATCTGGGACGACAGTATCTCCTTGTGAGACAGGATAGCGGCATCGGCGTGCTGGACAAAGCGATGGGCGTTCTCCAGGCCGTCGCAGAGTCTCCGTGCGGACTGGCCGAGCTGTGCGAGCGCACCAACCTCCCCCGGGCGACCGCGCATCGACTGGCAGTCGGCTTGGAGGCGCACCGGCTGCTGGCCCGCGACAACGACGGGCAGTGGTGTATCGGACCAGCGGTCACCGAGCTGGCACGCCATGTCAAGGATCCGCTGCTCGCGGCGGGCACCTCGGTGCTGCCCCGGCTCCGGGAGCTGACCGGCGAAAGTGTTCAGCTCTACCGCCGCGAGGGCACCGCGCGGATCTGCGTGGCCGCGCTGGAACCGTCCGCGGGCCTGCGGGACACCGTCCCGGTCGGCGCCCGCCTGCCCATGACCGCCGGTTCCGGGGCCAAAGTGCTGCTCGCCTATGCCGACCCGGCCATCCAGCAGGCAGTGCTGCCGGCGGCGACATTCACCGACCGGGCGTTGGCCGAGGTACGCAGGAAGGGATGGGCGCAGAGCGTCGCCGAGCGGGAACCGGGGGTTGCCAGCGTCTCCGCCCCGGTCCGCGACGCACGCGGGACCGTCATTGCCGCGGTGTCGGTGTCCGGCCCGATCGATCGCATCGGGCGTCGCCCCGGGGCCCGGTGGGCCACCGACCTCGTCGCCGCGGCCGACGCCCTGACCCGTCGGCTCTGACGCCACCGGGACAGCCCTGGATCGATGCCACGAGACCAGCGAATGGTTCTGGGGCAGCGCACGTTCAGGCCGCGGAGGCATCGACACCGGAAGGGGCGCGGCGCTGGCCGCGTTGCGGTGCGGGAGATCCGGCCGGCTGCGCATCCCCGTCGGCGTCCGTGGGCTCGTCGGCGTCCGCGGGCTCGTCGCCCTGCGCGGCGTCGGCCGGCGAATCCGCACCGCCGTTCTCGGCGTCACCGTGGACGATCTCGTCGTCGGCCCCTCCCTCGACACTCTCGTCATCGGCCCCGGCCTCGACACTCCCCTCGTCGACGCCCTCCCCTTCTGCGCCGCCCTCATCGGTGCGCACCTCGTCGTCCGAACCGTCCGTGTCATGGGCACGGGGTTCGGCCGCGACGTCGCGCACCTCGCCAGCGGCGCCGGGGTCACGCGGATCCGGGGCGACCGCCGGCTCATCCCCGGCGAGTGACCACGCCGGCGGCGTCGGGGTCACCGGCGCCGCCGGGGCGGCCCGCTGCGGACTGGGTTGTTGCAGCGGGTAGAACGCGTCGTTGATCGTGTTGAGCCGATCGACCTGGCCGTCGCTGAGCTGAATGCCGACCACCCGCAGAGCCACCTCGGCGACCTGGGTCAGCGGATGATCGGCGTGATAGATGAGGTAGGTGGTCCTACCGTCCCGACTGTAGAGGGTTTCGACATCGTCGATCTCGTCCAGATCGGCGTAGCTCTGCGGGCCCAGGGCCGTGTGGACAGCCAGGAAGCCGGCGGCGTTGACGATCAACGATGCGATCGGCCGGTACCAGACCCACTGGAAGTTGGCCCCCGGGTCGCCGTCGATGATCACCGATGTCACCGCCAGGTCAGCACCGGTGTCCGCGGGGTTGCGCGCCCCGTCCGGTTTCGCGCCGACGAGGCAGAACACCAAGCCCGCCAGTGGATGATCGGCCGCGAACTGCATCAGACCCCATGGGCTGCGCGGATCGGAGATCAGGACGATCTCGTCGGTGGCGGGGTCGAGGAGCGTGTCGGTATGGGCCAGGACCGCCGCATCACCGAGGGCGTCGGCGCCCTGGGAGTAGCCGGTGTAGACGACGTACGGCTTGTCGGAAGCATCACCGAGCCCTGCCATGGTCTCGAGGTTGTGGTCGACGGCAATGGCCACCGACCGGTCGTAGGTGGGGGCGAAGATCGGCAGGAGGTGACCGGACTTTCCCGAGATGATCGGCCAGAGCGATTCCGGGTAGACCACATTGACTGTTCTGAGGTCGCCCCGCATCGGATCGATCCGCTTGTAGAGGGTCGTATCGTCGGTGCCCGGGGAGTTGACCACCAGCGCGTCGGCCGGGACGTCGAAGGGTGGGTCGGTGAGCCAGCCCACCCCGCTGGCGCTGGGCTCGGCACGGCTCAGAACGGGGTCCGCGCCCGTCATCAGCTCCGCGAGAACCTCATCGGTGGTCGGCTGCCGGACCGGCATCGCCGCTTGCGCCGCGGTCGGCATCAGGACCAGAGCCGACGCACAACCGACCGAAAGGGTCTTGATCGTCCTACCGAGGATGCCCATCTGCGCCAACCCTCCCGAGCCGGGCCGGGCATCCATGCCGCTGTAGGTGAGGCGATACGGGGATCAGCCGCCGTCGTCACCGCCACCGGCGCTTCCACCTGAGCGGAGGCTCCGACCGGACTCCTACCCCACCAGTATCGGCACAGTACCCGGAAAATGGTGGCGATTTCGGCGGCTACACCGGCTGCAGGCCGAGTCGCGCGTCAACCGGTTGGACGTGAAAAAACCCGAACCCTGGGAGCAGGGTTCGGGCTGCTGCGGTGTGCCTCGATCTGGTACCCCCGATGGGATTCGAACCCACGCTACCGCCGTGAGAGGGCGGCGTCCTAGGCCGCTAGACGACGGGGGCTAGAACTCGTTTCGGACGGTCAGCATAACTCAGTCGAGAAGTCTGACCTAATCACGACAACACCGTTGACGCTCGCTGGGGTACCAGGACTCGAACCTAGAATGGCTGAACCAGAATCAGCTGTGTTGCCAATTACACCATACCCCATTGGCCGCTTGTCACCGCAGGTCACAAGCTGTTTTTCGACCCTGACACACCGCAGTGGAGCCGCGGGGCGCCGCTTCGCGGGCCGACGTGCACACTACCAAAGATTTCGGCGGTGTTTTTCACGCCTCCGGCGGGGTTGCCGCCGCGGCGAGGTCCCGCCCGGCCCGCAGCCGCGCCAGGGTGCGCTCGCGACCCAACAGCGCCAGCGACTCGAACAGCGGCGGGCTGACCGAGGAGCCGGTAGCGGCCACCCGGACCGGCCCGAACGCCTTGCGCGGTTTGAGTTGCAGTCCGTCGATCAGTGCCGCTTTCAGCGCCGCCTCGATCTCGGGGGTGCCCCATTGTTTCACCGCCTCGAGCGCCTCGAGCGCTGCAGCCAGTACCGGGGCAGCCGCGGACCGCAGCTCCTTGTTGGCCGACTTCTCGTCGAGGCTGAACTCGGCGTCGTTGAGGAACTTCAGCAGATCCCATGCATCGGCGAGTACCACGATGCGCGTCTGCACCAGTTCAGCCGCTTCGGCGAACTGTGCCGGCTCGAGCCCGGTGTCATGGCCGCGGTCGGCGAAGAAGGCGGCCAGCCGGCGCGCGAACTCGGCGGCGGGCAGCAACCGGATGTGCTCGGCGTTCAGCGCGTCGGCCTTCTTCTGATCGAACCGGGCCGGGTTGGAGTTGACATCGGCCACGTCGAACGCGGCCACCATCTCGTCCAGGCTGAACACGTCATGGTCGTCGGCGATCGACCAGCCCAGCAGAGCAAGGTAATTGAGCAGCCCTTCCGGGATGAAGCCGCGGTCGCGGTGCAGGAACAGATTCGACTGCGGATCGCGTTTGGAGAGCTTCTTGTTGCCGTCGCCGAGCACCGAGGGCAGGTGCGCGAACCGGGGAGTCGACTCGGCGACGCCGAGCCTCTCGAGCGCGGCGTAGAGCGCGAGCTGGCGCGGCGTCGACGAGAGCAGGTCCTCACCGCGCAGCACGTGGGTGATCTTCATCAGCGCGTCGTCGACCGGATTGACCAACGTGTACAACGGTTCTCCGTTGCCGCGGGTCAGCGCGAAATCGGGGATCGTGCCCGCCGGGAACGTCGTCTCTCCCCGGACCAGGTCATCCCAGGTCAAGTCGATGTCGGGCATCCGCAGCCGTACCACGGGCTGGCGGCCCTCGGCGCGGAATGCGGCCCGCTGCTCTTCGGTGAGGTCGCGGTCGAAGTTGTCGTAGCCGAGCTTCGGACTGCGACCGGCCGCCAGGTGCCTGGCCTCGACCTCATCGGCCGTCGAGAAGGCTTCGTAGGCCTCACCTGCTTCGAGCAGGCGCCCGATCACATCGGTGTAGAGGTCGCGGCGACCGGACTGACGGTACGGGCCGTAGGGTCCGCCGACCTCCGGCCCCTCGTCCCAGTCCAGGCCGAGCCAGCGCAGTGCGTCTAGCAGCGCGAGATAGCTGTCCTCGCTGTCCCGTTGGGAATCGGTGTCCTCGATGCGGAAGACGAATGTTCCGCCGGTGTGCCGGGCGTAGGCCCAGTTGAACAACGCGGTACGGATCAGCCCGACATGCGGAATGCCGGTCGGAGACGGGCAGAATCGAACGCGGACGCCTGGGCTGGTCACTGTTTCCCCTTCCGCACAACAGGATTGGTGAGAGTTCCGATTCCCTCGACGGTGATGCTCACCGTGTCGCCGTCCTCGATCGGCGCCACTCCTTCCGGAGTCCCGGTCAGGATCAGGTCCCCGGGCAGCAGTGTCATCACCCGCGAGACCCACTCCACGATGTCGCCGATGTCGTGGATCATCAGCGACGTGCGGCTGCGCTGCTTGACCTCGCCGTTGACTTCGGTGCGCAGCTCCAGGTCGGAGGGATCGACGTCGGTGACGATCCACGGCCCGACCGGGCAGAACGTGTCGTGCCCCTTGGCGCGCATCCACTGCCCGTCTTTCTTCTGCTGATCGCGGGCGGACACGTCGTTGGCGATGGTGTAGCCCAGGATGTTCTCCGCGGCGCGGGCGGCCGGAACGTCCTTACAGGGCCGGCCGATGACGATGGCCAGTTCGCCTTCGAAGTGGACCGGATGGGCGTCGGCGGGCAGTTGGATCGCGGTGTTCGGCCCGATGATCGAGGTGTTCGGCTTGAGGAAGATGATCGGGTCCTCGAAAGTGCCGCCGCCCATCTCCTCGATGTGGGCGGCGTAGTTCTTGCCCATGCAGACGACCTTGCTGGCCAGGATCGGCGCCAGCAGCCGCACATCGGCCAGCGGCCACTGCCGGCCGGTGAAGGTCGGTGCGCCGAACGGATGCTCGGCGATCTCCCGGGCGATCGCCTCGTTCGGATCGTCGGGCGGTCCCTCGACGGCGACGAAGGCGACCCCGTCGGGGCTGGCAATACGGCCTAGACGCATGCGCTCAGCCTAGTGCCCACCCGATTCGCGGCCACGACGTGCCGACACCCGGACCGGCTGTCCATATATTGAGATGGAAGTTCAATAATATGAGACGGCTGTGCGAGCATGGCTGAGTGACCGCCCCAGCCGCCAGCCCGCTTCGACGATGGTCGATCCTGGTCATAGCGCTTTCGGCGACTTTGTGCGCCAACGTGTTCATCAACGGCGCGGCATTCCTCATTCCGACACTGCACGACGAGCGCGGCCTCGATCTCGCGTCGGCCGGGCTGCTCGCGGCGCTGCCCAGCCTGGGCATGGTGGCGACCTTGATCGCCTGGGGATACGCCGTGGACCGGTTCGGCGAGCGGCTGGCTCTGGCGTTGGGTTCGGCACTGACCGCTGCCGCCGGTCTCGCCGCCGCGGCCGCCTCCTCCCTGCTCGCCGTCGGGGTGTGCCTGTTTCTCGGCGGGATGGCGGCCGCGAGCAGCAACGTTGCCAGCGGCCGGTTGGTAGTGGGGTGGTTCGACGCGCAGCGGCGCGGCCTGGTGATGGGGATCCGCCAGACCGCCCAGCCGTTGGGCGTCGGCGTCGGCGCCCTGGTGATGCCGCGGCTCGCCGAACACCACGGCATCGCCGCCGCACTGCTGTTCCCCGGCGTGGTCTGCGCCGTGGCCGCAGCCGTGTCCGCGGTGGCCATCGTGGATCCGCCCCGGCCGCAGCGCGCCCAGGCCGCCGTCGCTGAACTGGCCAATCCCTACCGCGGCTCGCCGCTGCTGTGGCGCATCCACCTGGTCTCGGTCCTGCTGGTGGTTCCGCAGGTCCTGGTGTGGACGTTCACCCTGGTGTGGCTGATCGACGACCGCGGCTGGTCACCGGGCTCGGCCGGCCTGCTGGTCATGATCGCCCAGTTCCTCGGCGCCGGCGGGCGGATCGCCGCAGGCCGGTGGGCGGATGCCGTCCTGCGGCGCAGCGGTGACGCACTGGGATCCCGGCTGCGCCCGATCCGCGCCATCGCCATCGCCGCTGCGGCGGCCATGGCGCTGCTGGCGCTGACCGACTGGATGGAATCGCCGGTCAGCGTCGCGCTGATCGTCGCCGCGTCGGTGATCACCGTCTCCGACAACGGCCTGGCCTTCACCGCGATCGCCGAGATCGCCGGACCGTTCTGGAGTGGGCGGGCGCTCGGGGCCCAGAACACCAGCCAGCTGCTGACCGCCGGACTGGCACCGCCGGCCTTCGGCGCACTGATCGGAATCGCCGGCTACCCCCTGACTTTCGCGGTGTGCGCGCTGTTCCCGGTGCTGGCCGTCCCGGTGATCCCGGTGGCACTGGCCGCAGCCTTGGACCGGCGCACCGACTGAGCCGGGAGGACCGCCCACCGTGACGTCGCATTCCCGCCAGCTCCACCACCGAGTTCCCGGCATCGTGAGGTGAGACGACGGAAGGGAATCATGGGCGAAATCGTGCTGGTCACCGGAGGGTCCCGCGGGATCGGGTTCGAGACCGCGGCCGCGCTGGGCCGGTCGGGAGCGTCGGTGATCATCACCGGGCGATCGACCCGGTCCGTCGAACCGGCGGCTGCCGTGCTGGCCGGCGAAGGCGTCGACGTCGACTCCGCGGTTCTGGACGTGACGTCCTACCCCGACGTCGTCCGACTGGCCGAGACGGTGCGAGCGCGCCACGGACTTCTCGACGTCCTGGTCAACAATGCCGGCGTCGCCGGCGAGTGGACCTTTCCCGGCGCCGGGTACGTCGATCCGCGGGCGGCGCGCATCACCCTGGACACCAATGTCCTCGGGGTTCTGCACATGGTCGAGGCTTTCCTGCCGCTGCTTCGCTGCAGCGCCGCCGGACGCATCGTCAACGTGTCGTCCTACATGGGCTCGCTGGCAATACAGGCCGGCGCCGGCGCAGACGACCTCGTCGTACCCGCCTACCAGGCGTCCAAGGCGGCACTCAACAGCATCACACTGACCCTGTCGAAGAGCCTGGCCGGCACGGCGATCAGCGTGGTGTCGGTCGACCCGGGGTTCGTGCAGACCGACTTCTCACCGATCAACCGGGCCCAGGCCCCGCTGACCGCCGCTCAGGGGGCTGAGCCGGTCGTACGCGCGGCAGCAGGCGGAGCGGCATCCGGCTCGTTCGTCAGCCGCGACGGCGTACTGCCCTGGTGAGCACCGAGGGCCGCCTCAACCGAGTTCGACGCCGAAGAACAGCTCCCGCAGTGCGTGATCGTCGAGCTGCGCGCCGGCGGTCAGCTCGCGGTGCACCACCCCGCCGTTCATCAGATACACCCGGTCGCAGTGCTTGAGGATCTCCATCGGGTTCTCCTCGACCACCCAGAGGATCGACGATCCCCCGTCCTTGAACTGCCGGATGCTCGCGCTGAGGCTGTGCACGATGGTGGGCGCCAGACCGGTGGTGGGCTCGTCGAGGATCAGTATTTCCGGCTCGATCGCCATCGCCGCTCCCAGCGCCAGCATCTGGCGCTCGCCGCCGGAGAGTGTCGAGGCGTGCTGGCGTCGGCGCTGCCCCAGCGCCGGGAACCGCTCGTAGGTCATGCCCAGCGCGCCGGCCATGCCGGTTCGGGCGGCGCCGCGGATGGCCACCCGCAGGTTCTCCTCGACGGTCAGATCGGGAAACGTGTTGCCGCCCTGCGGCACATAGCCCACTCCCAGCCGGGACAGAGCCGCCGCCCGGCGCCGGTCCAGCGCCACGTCATCCAGCCGGATCGACCCCTTGACGTCGCGTAGCAGCCGCATGATCCCCTTGACGAGAGTGGATTTCCCCGCCCCGTTGGGACCCACCACCGCAACGATCTCGGCGTCGCCGACGGTGATGCTGACGTCGTGGAGAACCGAGACCTTCTGGTATCCACCGGTGAGGCCCTGCACGGTCAAGCTACTCATTGCGCTGCCCCCAGATACAACTCGATGACGGTCGGATTCGCAGCGACCTCGCTGGGCACCCCCTGGGCGACCACCGCGCCCTGGGCGAGCACATAGATGTAGTCGGCCACGTCGAACACGAACGAGATGTTGTGATCGATCACCCCGACGGTCATCCCGTCGTCACGCAGGGCCCGGATCTGGGCGGCCAATCGCTCGATACTGGCCGGGTGCACCCCGGCGGCTGGTTCGTCGAGAAGCAGCAGCCTCGGCGAGGCCATCATCAACCGGCCGAAGTCGACCAGTTTCACCTCACCGCCGGACAGGTCGCGCAGCAACGAATCCCGTCGCTCGGCCAGCCCCAGGTCGTCGAGAACCCGTTCCACGCGCGCGGCGGTGCGCCGCTCCTCGGACAGCCACGACGAGCGGCCGACCAAGGTCTGCAGCAGCCCCTCGGTGCGCCGCGATCCGGCCACCATCAGGTTCTCCCACACGCTCAGTTCGGGGAAGCCGACCGGGGTCTGAAACGACCTGACCATCCCGCGCCGGGCCAGTTCCCAGGCCGGCACGGTGTCCACCGGGTCGCCGAAGAACTGCAGTGAGCCCGAATCGGGTTCGTCGAACCGGGTCAGCAGGTTGAACAGCGTCGTCTTGCCGGCACCGTTGGGGCCGATCATCGCCGTGATCGATCCGGTCTCGATGTCGAGATCGACATCGTCGACCGCGGTCAATCCGCCGAAGGACTTCGTCACGCCGCGCACCCGCAGCGCCTGGCCGGCCGTCACCGTCCCACCTCCTGCGGCTCGGCCGCCTCGACCGGCGTGGCGTCGCCCGGCGGCGGCCTTCGCCGCATCCCCCAGCGACCGCTGGCTCTGGCGAACGCCCGCTGTTCGGTGAGCAGGCCGCGGGGAAGCAGCCGCATCGCCAGGATCAGCACCAACCCCAGCAGCACCGGGCGCGCGGCCGCGAGCAGCTGGGCATTCTCGGTGGATCCCTGGAGCAGGGTGAACAGCTCGGTGGCCAGAATCAAGACGAAGGCACCAGCGACGGGCCCCAGGCGGCTTCCGATGCCACCCACCACCAGGGCCGTCCACACCGTGAAGGTGAGTTCGGAGGAGAACAGGCTGGGCACGGTGGTGCGGACGTGCCAGAGATAGATGGGCGCGACGAGCCCGAGCACCAGTCCGACGAAGGTGTAGAGCACGATCCGGTTGCGCGACACCTGCTTCCCGAGCGAGACCGCGACGGACTCGTTGTCCCGGGTGGCGCGCAGCATCCGGCCGTACGGCGATACCGAGATCCGCCGGGCCAGCAGGAAGACCGCGACGACGACGACCGCGACCACGGCGAGAAGGAAGTAGCGGTATTCACGCCCGACGAACAGGTCGGAGAACGGTCGCTCGATCTGCGCGAAACCGACCGTGCCGTTGGTCAGCGGAATCGCGTTGAGTGCGATCTGCCGCGTGACCTCGGCGAAGGCCAGCGTGGTGATGAGGAAGTACTCGCCCCGTAGCCGCAGAGTGGGCACTCCGATGACGAATGCCGCCACCGCGGTGACGATCCCGGCCGCGATGACACCGGCCCACCACGGCCACTGCGGCATCAGGACGACATCGTCGACCGTGGTCTGGGTGGTGATCGCGTAGGTGTAGCAGGCTACCCCGACCAGGCCGGCTACCCCGAGGTCGGGCATGCCTCCCCATCCGGCGACGATGTTCAGCAGTTGGGCGAGGATTGCGTAGAAGCCGGCCAGGGTCAGAACGCTGACCAGGAAGAAGAAGTTGATCTGCACTAGGCGGCCTGCTTCCTGCGGGTGACGCTGAAAATGCCCTCCGGACGGACGATCAGGATCGCGATCAGGGCGCCGAACGCCACGAGCACGCGATAGGACGCGGGGATGACCAGCGAACTCAACTCCATCAACAAGCCGAGCGCCAGAGATGCCACGACGACTCCATAGATTCGGCCGAGCCCGCCGAGCACGGTGGCGGCCAGGATCAGCAGGATCTGTGTCCAGCCCAGTTCGGCGTGTACCGCACCGATCAACCCGAGCAGGACCCCGGCCAACCCCGCGAACGCCGAAGCGATCAGCCACACCGTCCACGCGACGTAGTCGGTCCGGATACCGCGGACCGCGGCCAGCTCCAGGTTGCTCGACGATGCGCGTACCGACATCCCCATCGGCGTGAACGTCATGAACAGGTACAGCGCCAGGATGGACACCGCGACCACGCCGAGGATGATGAGTTCGCCAGGGGTCACTCGAACTCCGAGCAGGTCCACGGGTTCGCCGAATTCCACGCCGAATGTCTCGACCCCGGTGCCGAATATCCCGTTCATCACGCCGTAGAGCAGGTAGGCCAGCCCGATCGAGGTGAACAACTTGGTCAGATCGCTGCGCTCGCGCACCGGCTGCATCACCGCCACAGCCGAGGCGACCCCGATACCGCCGACGCACACCATCGCCGCGATCGCCGCCAGCGCGATCGGGAGCCCGATCTCGCTGTAGAAGAAGTATCCGATGAACGCTCCCAGCGCCACGAACTGGCCGTGGGCGATGTTGAGGAACCCTTCGGTCTTGCGGATCAATGCGAATCCGGTTGCGGCCATCGCGAGAATGCTGCCCGTCATCAGGCCGTAGACGAGATGCTGCATGTCACCTGCTTCCTCGGCGTGCGATCTGCGCGGTCACTCTTCGAGGTAGTCGCGCAGCTCCGGGTCGAGCTCGATGGTCTGGACTTCCTCCCACTGGCCGTCGATGATGTTCTGCTCACCGAAGACCGGTGCGGCGAGGTTGCCGTACTCGTTGAGGTCCAGTGACGAGCTCGCTCCGTGGTAGTTGATCTCGTTGCCCGCGCGGATCTCGTCCAGGCCCTCCTGCAGCGAATAGACGTCGGTGCCGTCCGGATTGAGCACCTGCGGAATGGCTTCGGCGATCGCGGCGCCGTCGGTCGAGCCGGCCTTCTCGATGGCCAGTGCCAACGCGATGTACTGGTCGTACTGCAGCGCATCACCCACACCCGAGGAGGGCTGCTCGCCACCGGTCTTGGCCGCGTAGCGCTCCGCATAGCTCTGGTAGGCCGGCGAGCTGGTGTCGTACTGCGCGATGGCGCCCGTGATCACGCCGCCCTCCAGCGCCGGGGTCAGGCTGGCGATCTCAGGGACGACCAGGTCCGGGCTGGTGAGGAATTCGCCACCGTAGTCGCGGCGCTCCCATTCGGTCAGGATGACACTGCCGGCCTCCGACCCGGCCGCGAGGAACACCGCGTCGGCGGGCGTCGAGAAGACTTCGTCGACCTCGCTCTGATACGACGCCGCACCGGGATTGAACGTGACCTCGGTGCCGATGGTGCCACCGATCGCGCCGGTGAAGACCTCTTTGAACACCTCTGCCGGTCCCGCCGCGCCCTCGGTGTTCTGGACCAGCAGGTTGACCGTCTGGTAGCCCTGGTCGCGGGCGAACTGCGCCAGCACGATGCCGCCGTCGGTGTCGGAACCGGTGAGCCGGAACATGTACTCCCCACCGCGGGTGTCCAGTTCGCTGGTTCCGCAGACCGGGCACATCACCGGGATCTGCTGTTCCTCGGAGGCGCTGAAGATCGCCATGGCGCCGTCGGATTCGACTCCGCCGATCGCGATGACACCCTCACCGTCGACCAGACGGGAGAACCCCTGCACCGCTCCTTCGACGGTGGACAGGTTGTCCTGACTGACCAACTCGAACGGCCGGCCCAATACGCCGCCGGCCTCGTCGATCTCCTCGAGGGCGATGTTCACCCCGACCATCGAGCCCTCGTAGTACGGGGCGTAGTCACCGGTGATCCCCATCAGGTGGCCGACCTTGATCGGGCCGGTGCCGTCGTCGCCGCCTCCACCGGACGAGCACGCGGCCAGTCCGGCCACCGCGGCGCCGGCGACGGCGGTGCGGACGACATTCTTCATCTGAGTCTTCATCTTCAGTTCCTTTCATCGTCGAACCGACGGCGGCGGCGGCGGGGTACGGGGACGGCGGTTGCCTATTCGGCAGCGATGAGGTCGATCTCGACGAGGGTGCCCGGGATCAGCAGCCCGGCCCCGGCGAGTTCGACGGTGGTGCGCGGCGGGAACGGGTCGAAGTGGCGCCGCCAGATCTTGTCCAGACCGTTGAAGTCGTGCAGCGAGGTCAGGAACACCTGGGCCTTCACCGTGCGGCTGAGGCCGGATCCGGCCGCCTTGAGCACCTTGGCGCAGTTCTCCAGCGTGTAGTCGGCCTGCTTCTCGATGGCCGACCCGTAGTACGGGAACGCCGGATCGACCTGGGCTTCGGGCGCGACGCCGTTGGTGAAGTCGCTGGCCAGCTGGCCGGCCAGGAACACCAGTCCACCCGCCTTGACCGCCTGGACGTAGTTGGCCAGCGGTCGGGGCGCATCTGGAGTCGAAATACGCTCCGGCACAATGGATCCGTCCTTGGTGACGGCGATCAGGTCGATCTCGACCAGTGAGTCCCCGATCAGCAGCTCGGAGACCTGGATGGTGGTGCGTGGCGGCGGCGTGTCACCGAAGTACCGGCGCCACACCTCGTCGAACCCGTGGAAATCGTTGAGGTCCTTGAGGAAGACCTGCGCCTTGACCACGTGGTCGAGGTCGCTGCCGGCCTCGGCCAGCAGCGCCGCCAGGTTGGACAGCGTGTAGTCGGTCTGCCGCTCGATGTCGGAGCCGTAGTAGGGGAAGGCCGGGTCGGTCCTCGCCTCGTCCGGGATCCCCTGGTCGCTGAAATCGCTGGCCAGCTGACCGGCCAGGAAGATCCAGTCCCCGTACTTGACCGCCGGCGTGTAGTTGGCCCGCGGCGCGGGCACCGATGTGCCGGCGACGTTCTCCGGTTGCACCGGCCCGTCGGCCGGAACGGCGATCACGTCGATCTCGACCAGGGTTCCCGGGCACAGCAGCCCGAGCGGGCCGATCTCGACGGTGGTGCGCGGCGGCGGTGTCGGGAAGAACTCCTTCCAGACACGGTCGAAGTCGGCGAACAACCCGCAGTCCATGATGAAGACCTGGGCCTTGACGACGTGTTCCATGTCGCTGCCGATGTCTTCGAGAAGGGTCTTGATGTTGTTGAGGACGTAGCGGGTCTGCAGCTCCATCGCCGACCCGTAATACGGGTACTCCGAGGGAATTCGACACTCCGCGGGCACCCCGGTGGTGAAGTCGCTGGCGAACTGGCCGGCGAGGAATATCAGATCGCCGACCCGCATCGCCTGGTTGTAGTTGGCGAGGGGGCGCGGAATGCGGTCACTGGCCAGGATCTCGATTGACGTCACAGCTCTCCGTACGTGTCGCGATGGGATTCGCAGAGGTGATCGATGATCACCTAATGCATACGTTAGGCCATGAACTGTATACGGGGATTTCTGATTGTTTACAGCTGAGTTAAGGCGTGGGCTTGATCCACGCCTGCTCGGAGTGTTCCTGCTCGAGCAGGACCTTCAGGACGAACTCATGGCCTTCGACGAGGTGGGCGCGCGTCAACTCGGCGGCCAGCCGGGCGTCGCCGTCGGCCATCGCCTCCACGATCCCGTGGTGCTGGTCGTCCAGCGGTGTCGCGCCGCGGAACTCGACCAGCACGAAGATGTAGCGGTCGGCCAGCATCCGGTACTGCTCGACCAATTGCCGCAACCGCGGACGCCCCGCCCGCCCGTACGGAATCCCGTGGAACTCGTTGTTGAGCAACACCCACTCCGCGGTGCAGGTCGCCTCCGCCATCCGCTCCTGAACTGCACGCATGCGCAGGATTTCGGCTCGGCCGACATTGGGTACCGCGATCTTGGTGAGCAGGGGTTCGATCACCTCGCGGATCTCGTAGATCTCCTGCAGCTCACCGATGGACAGTGGCGTCACCGTGACCGCGCCGCCATCGTCGATCTGGACGAGGCCCTCACCGGCCAGGCTCTGCAGCACCTCACGCAGCGGGATCCGGCTGACCCCGAACCGGGCCGCCAACTCGGTTTGCGACATCCGGACCCCCGGCGGAATCGCCCCGGTACTCAGCTGAGTACGAAACTCGGCGAACACCCTCTTGGTCTGCGATGCGGTAGTCACCAAACCCCCTGTGATATACAAAGTCGACTGTTCGTATACATTACGTGGGGAACTCCCCCGCGTCGAGCGACGCGCCCGCCTCTGCTGACCTGGGATTCGCGGTGGCCACCTGACGACCGGAGATTTCGCCATGTCCGTGACCCCACGCAGCAGAACCCTGATCGGGCGCGCCCGTCCATCGCTGGCCTTCTGGATCGTGGCGGGCACCTTCACCGCCACCACGGTGCTGGGCACCGTCCCGACCCCGCTCTACCGCCTCTACCAGCAGCAGGGAGGTTACGGAAACCTCGTCGCCACCATCATTTTCGCGTTCTACGCATTCGGCATCCTCGCCGCGCTGGTCTTCGCCGGCCACTTGTCGGACCTCTTCGGCCGCCGCGCCGTACTGATCTGCGCAACGGGGGTGTCCGCGCTCAGCGCACTGACGTTCTGCCTGTCGACCAGCCTGCCGGCACTTCTGACCGGTCGGCTGCTGTGCGGCATCGGAACCGGGATGGTGACCACCGCGGCCACCGCCTACCTGACCGACCTCGATGAGCGCGCCCGGCCGGGCCGCGGGGCCCAGCTGGCCAGCGTGACCTCCACGGCGTGCAATCTCGGGGGCTTGGGCATCGGCGCGGCCATGTCCGGGCTGGTGGCCAGCACGCTGCCGCACCCGCTGTTCACCCCGTACCTGGTCGCCCTGGTGTTGCTGCTCGTCGCGCTGCCCATGGCCGTGCTGACGCCGGAGACACTGACCCCGCCACGTCCGCGCCCGCGCTACCGGATCCAGCGCGCGACGATACCGGTGGCACACCGCAGGCTGTTCTGGAGCGCCGCACTGGCATCCGGGGTGGCCTTCGCGATCACCGGGTTGTTCGCGTCACAGGCGCCCAACCTGATCGCGGGCGCCCTGGCCGGAGCCGAACGCGAGGATCTCAGCGGGTCGCTGAGCCTCATAGTCTTCGCCTGCGCGGCGGTGGCCCAGATCTTCCTCGCCCGCGGGCCGGCCAGGCGCCAGGTGATCATCGCGCTGTGCCTGCTGGCCCCCAGCTTCGCGGTCGCCGTACTGGGTGCGGTGCAGCACAGCCTGCCGGTGCTGCTGATCGGGGCGGCGCTGTCCGGGACGACCGCCGGCCTCTGTCTGACCGGAGCCATCGCCACCGCGCTGGCCGCCGCCCCTCCCGAACACCGTGGCGGCACCCTCAAGAGCACCTTCGTGGTGGCCTACTCCGGGCTGGCGCTGCCCGTCATCGGCTTCGGATCACTGTCGGAGTCAATCGGTTTCGAGTCCGCCCTGTGGGTCTACCTGGCCACGGTCGTGGCGGTGACGGCGGGCCTGGTGCTGGGCCTGACCAGAAGCGGCGACCAGCGATAGCGGCCGCCGGCACACAGGCGCCGGCCAGACCTACAGCAGCCCGAGGATGCGCTGCCCGACCTCGGCGGTCGAGCGCACCGCGTCCCCGCGGGTCGCCAGGTGCTCCTCGACGGCCTTGTCCACCCGGGCTGCCGCGTCGAGCTCACCCACGTGAGCCAGCAGCAGACCCACCGACATGATCGCCGCAGTCGGATCGGCGATCCCCTGCCCCGCGATGTCCGGGGCACTGCCGTGCACCGGCTCGAACATCGACGGATTGGTCCGGGTGGCGTCGATGTTGCCGCTGGCCGCCAGCCCGATGCCGCCACACACCGCGGCGGCGAGATCGGTGATGATGTCGCCGAAC
This sequence comes from Mycobacterium sp. ABE4_509, assembly GCF_056160785.1. Lineage (NCBI taxonomy): Bacteria > Bacillati > Actinomycetota > Actinomycetes > Mycobacteriales > Mycobacteriaceae > Mycobacterium > Mycobacterium sp. ABE4_509. Next base: position 26,665 of record NZ_JBSWXU010000029.1, read on the forward strand.
AGGTTGTCGGTGACGATGACGTCGAAACGGCCCGGGTCGGTCACCATGTGGATCGTCGCGGCATCGACGTGCTGATAGGCCACCTCGACCTCGGGATACTCCGCTGCAACCGCCTGCACGGTCCGCCACCACAGTGACCCGGCGTAGGTCAGCACATTGTTCTTGTGCACCAGCGTCAGATGCTTGCGCCGCTGCTGCGCGCGACCGAACGCGTCCTGCACCACCCGGCGCACCCCGTAGGCGGTGTTGACGCTGACCTCGGTGGCGATCTCATGCGGGGTACCGACCCGGATCGCGCCGCCGTTGCCGGTGTAGGGCCCCTCGGTGCCCTCGCGCACGACCACGAAGTCGATGTCGGGGTCGCCCGCCAGCGGGCTCGTCACACCGGGATAGAGCCGCCCCGGCCGCAGGTTGATGTGGTGGTCGAGTTCGAACCGGATACGCAGCAGCAGACCGCGCTCCAGCAGCCCGCTGGGTACCGACGGATCACCGATCGCACCCAACAGGATGGCGTCGTGGCCCTTGAGCTCCTCGAGCACCGAATCCGGGAGCACCTCACCGGTGTGGTGGTACATCCGGGCACCCAGTTCGTACTCGGTCCTGGCCACCCCGGGAAACACCGCGTCGAGCACCTTGAGCGCCTCACCGATGACCTCGGGGCCGATGCCGTCTCCGGCGATCACCGCCAGCCTCATCGCGGCGGTCACGACAGGTCCACCACTTCCAGCGTCACGGCGGCCACCTCGCGGCCGATCTCGGCAAGCACGTCGGCCGGCACCGGCCGGTCCAGGCGCAGCATGATGGTCGCCCCCTCACCATCGGCGTCCTGGCTCAGCTGCGCGGCCAGGATGTTGACCGCGGCGCCGCCCAGCAGCGTGCCGATCTTGCCCAGCGCGCCGGGCTGATCGTTGTAGTTGATGATCAGGTTGACTCCCTCGGCCCGCAGGTCGAAGTTGCGGCCGTTGATCTGGACGACCTTCTCCACCATCTGCGGCCCCGACAGCGCCCCGGCGACGTTGACCGTCGAACCGTCGGCTCCCACCGCCCGCACGTCGACCACGCTGCGGTGGTTGGGGCTCTCCGAGGCCGTCGAGATGGACGCCTCCACGCCGCGCTCGGCCGCCAGCGACGGCGCGTTGACGAACGTCACCGGGTCCTCGATCACCGCCGAGAACAGCCCGCGCAGGGCCGACAGCCGCAGCACCTCGACCTCTTCGCTGGCCAGTTCGCCGCACACGTTGACCGACAGCGACACCGGCAGCTCGGGCGAGAGGACCCCGACCAGCACGCCCAGCTTGCGGACCAGGTCGAGCCAGGGCGCGACCTCCTCGCCGACCGCACCGCCGCCGACGTTGACCGCGTCGGGGACGAACTCCCCCGCCAGCGCCAGCTGCACACTGGCCGCGACGTCGGTGCCCGCGCGGTCCTGCGCCTCGGCGGTGGACGCACCCAGATGCGGGGTCACCACCACCTGAGGCAGGTCGAACAGCGGGCTGTCGGTGCACGGCTCGCTGGCGAACACGTCGATTCCGGCGCCGCGCACGTGGCCGCCGGCGACGGCCTCGGCGAGCGCCTGCTCGTCGATCAGCCCGCCGCGCGCGGCGTTGACGATGATCACGCCGGGCTTGGTCTTGGCCAGCGCCTCCTTGCCGATCAGGCCGGCGGTCTCCTTCGTCTTGGGCAGGTGCACCGAGATGAAGTCGGCGCGCGAGAGCAGCTCATCGAGGGTCAGCAACTCGATGCCCAGCTGGGCGGCACGGGCATGCGACACGTAGGGGTCGTAGGCCACGATATGGGCGCCGAACGCCGCCACCCGCTGCGCCACCAGCTGGCCGATGCGGCCCAGGCCCACCACGCCGACGGTCTTTCCGAATATCTCGGTACCGGAGAACGACGAGCGCTTCCAGGTGTGCTCGCGCAGCGTGACATCGGCCGCGGGGATCTGCCGGGCCGCGGCCAGCATCAGCGCCAACGCGTGCTCGGCGGCACTGTGGATGTTCGACGTGGGTGCGTTGACCACCAGCACCCCGCGCGCGGTGGCCGCGTCGACATCGACGTTGTCCAGTCCGACGCCGGCGCGGGCGACGATCTTCAATCTGGGGGCGGCGGCCAGCACCTCGGCATCGACGGTGGTGGCCGAGCGCACCAGCAGCGCATCGGCATCTACCACCGCGGCGAGGAGTTTCTCGCGATCCGGGCCATCGACCCAGCGGACCTCCACCTGGTCTCCCAGGGCTTCCACGGTCGAGGCGGCTAGCTTGTCGGCGATCAGTACAACAGGCAGACTCACGAGGCTTCAGCCTAACGGGCTGCTATAACCGGGTCGTGGGCGGGAGAAGCTACCGGGCGTTGACCAGCTCAGAGTCGGGTGTCGACGTGACCGTGGTCGGCAGCGGCCCCAACGGCCTGGCCGCCGCCGTGGTGTGCGCCAGGGCCGGGCTGGCGGTGCGGGTGATCGAGGTGCAGCCGACGGCAGGTGGCGGAGCCCGCACCCTGCCCGATCCGGAGTACAGCGGGGTGTCGCACGACATCTGCTCGGCAGTGCATCCGCTGGCACTGGCCTCACCGTTCTTCGCCGCGTTCGATCTGCCCGCGCGCGGTGTCACGCTGTCGGCTCCCGAGACCGCCTACGCCAATCCGCTGCCGGACCGCCCGGCCGCGGTCGGCTACCGCGATCTGGACCGCACCTGCGCCGAACTCTCCGACGGTGCGTCCTGGCGCCGGCTGCTCGGCCCGCTGGCGGCCGACTGTGACGGTGTGGTGGGGCTGCTGCTGGGCGACAAACGCTCGATTCCGCCGAGCATGTCCGCCGCCCTGCGGATCGCTCCGCGGATGCTCGCCCAGGGCACCGCAGCCTGGCGCAGCCTGGCCGGCGAGGACGCGCGGGCACTGTTCAGCGGTGTCGCCGCGCACACCATCTCGCCGATGCCCTCGCTGGTCTCCGCGGGCGCGGGACTGATGCTCGCGACCCTCGGGCACACCGTGAGCTGGCCGATCCCGGTCGGCGGCTCACAGGCCATCCCCGACGCCCTGCTCGCCGACCTGCGCGCGCACGGTGGTGAGGTACTGCTCGGCGAGGAGGTCACCAGCCCGCCGGCAGGAGTCGTGCTCTACGACACCGCGCCGACCGCGCTGCTGCGCATCTACGGTGATGCGTTGCCACCGAGCTACGCCAGGACGCTGCGGAGATACCGCTACGGACCGGGCGTGGCCAAGGTCGATTTCGTGCTGTCCGGTGAGATCCCCTGGCGGGATCCACGGCTGGCGAACGCCCCGACGCTGCACCTGGGCGGGGATCGGACCACCATGGCGCTGGCCGAACGCGAGATCGCCGCCGGACGCCACCCGGACTGGCCGATGGTGCTGGCCGCGCTGCCCCACCTGGCCGACCCCGGGCGCATCGACTCCCGGGGCAGACGACCGCTGTGGACCTACGCCCACGTCCCCGCCGGTTCGCCGGTGGACATGGCCGAGACCGTCATCGGGCTGTTCGAACGGTTCGCGCCCGGGTTCGGGGATCTGGTGGTCGGCGTGCGCAGCGTCCCGGCCGCGCGGCTTGCCGAGCACAACGCCAACCTGGTCGGCGGCGATATCGGCGTCGGCGGCAACACCATGGTCGGTGCGCTGACCGGGCCGGCACTGCGCTGGGATCCGTGGGCCACCCCGATCCCGCGGGCCTATCTGTGTTCGTCGGCCACGCCCCCGGGCGGCGGGGTGCACGGGATGGCCGGCTACTACGCCGCCCGCTCGGTGCTGCGGCACGAGTTCGGCATCACCGAGGCGCCCTCGCTCGCCCCCACACCCTGAACGATTTCGGCGTGACCAGTCGCGCTTTGCGCGACTGGTCACGCCGAAATCACCGGGTGGGGCGCGGCAGCGCGCGCATCGCCGAGCGGATCACCAGGTAGAGAATCGGCGAGGTGACCAGCAGCACCGGCCAGCCCATCGCGATGCGGGCAACCGCCAGCAGGCCCTCCTGATCGGTCTCGTACAGGTGGTACTGCACGGCGAACCGGGTGGCTGAGATCATCGCCATACCCAGCGTCACCAGATCGAAGGCCAGCCGCACCCGGCGGATCCGCCGCCAGCTGTCGTCGCGGCCGGTCACCCACGCCCACACCACCCCGATGAGCGGCCGGCCCACCAGAACCGAGCCGGCGAACAGCACCGCGGCACCCAGATACATCCAGATGCCCGGCAGGTAGAAATCCTTGGCGCGACCGGTGACCAGCGCGAACGCCGCCCCGACCGCCACACCGGCGAACCCCAGCAACGCCGGCCGCAGCGACTCCCGGCGCCACAGCTGCCAGGCCGTCACCAGCGCCGCGGCACCCAGCGCCGCGATGAGCGCGGCACCCAGGCCGGCGAACGCATTGGTCGCGGCGAAGGTCACCACCGGCAGCGCGGTGTAGACCAGCCCGCGGAATCCGCCTGTGCGAGCGAGCAACCGCTCACCCGGCGTCTGTACGCCCGTCATGTGATCCGAGCGTACAGATCGCCGCGTTGAGCGCCTGTTAGGCGGTTTCGGTGATCGGGCGATCCACCCAGCTCATCAGGTCGCGCAGCTTCTTGCCGGTGACCTCGATGGGATGCTCGGCGTTCTCCTTGCGCAGCTTCTCGAGCTCCTTGTTGCCGCCCTCGACGTTGGCCACCAGGCGCTTGACGAACGTGCCGTCCTGGATGTCCCGGAGGATCTCGCGCATCCGCTCCTTGGTGCCGGCATCAATGACCCGCGGGCCGGACAGGTACCCGCCGAACTCCGCGGTGTCGGACACCGAGTAGTTCATCCGGGCGATGCCGCCCTCGTACATCAGGTCCACGATCAGCTTGAGTTCGTGCAGCACCTCGAAGTAGGCGAGTTCGGGCGCGTAGCCGGCCTCGACCATGGTGTCGAAGCCCGCCTTGACCAGTTCCTCGGTGCCGCCGCACAGCACGGCCTGCTCACCGAACAGGTCGGTCTCGGTCTCGTCCTTGAACGTCGTCTTGATCACCCCGGCCCGCGCCCCGCCGATGGCCTTGGCGTAGGACAGGGCCAGCGCCTGGCCCTCACCCTTGGGGTCCTGCTCGACGGCGATCAGGCACGGCACGCCCTTGCCGTCGACGAACTGCCGGCGCACCAGGTGGCCGGGCCCCTTCGGGGCGACCATCCCGATCGTCACGTTGGCCGGCGGCTTGATCAGACCGAAGTGGATGTTGAGCCCGTGGCCGAAGAACAGCGCGTTGCCGTCGGCGAGGTTGGGCTCGATGTCATTGGTGAAGATGTCGGCCTGCGCGGTGTCGGGCGCCAGCAGCATGATCACGTCGGCCCACTTGGCAACCTCGGCCGGGGTGCCGACCTCCAGACCCTGCTCGGTGACCTTGTCTCGTGACTTCGAGCCCTCCTTGAGGCCGACCCTGACCTCGACGCCGGAGTCGCGCAGGCTCAGCGAGTGGGCGTGACCCTGGCTGCCATAGCCGATGACGCCGACCTTCCGGCCCTGGATGATCGACAGGTCCGCGTCGTCGTCATAGAACATCTCAACTGCCATATTCGTGAATCTTCCTTACTTGTCTTTCCCGGTGCGGGTTCTATTTGGTGGAGATGCCACGTGGTCCGCGGGCCAATGAGACCACGCCGGACTGCACGATCTCGCGGACCCCGTAGGGCTCCAGCACACGCAGCAGCGCCTCGATCTTCTCCTGGGTTCCGGTCGCCTCGACGGTCAGTGACTCGTTGGAGACGTCGACGACCTTGGCGCGAAACAGGTTCACCGCCTCGATGACCTGACCCCGGCTGGCCGCGTCGGCCCGGACCTTGATCAGCGCGAGCTCGCGGGACACCGAGTTGGCCTCCTCCTGCTCGACGATCTTGATCACGTTGACCAGCTTGTTGAGCTGCTTGGTGATCTGCTCGAGCGGCGAGTCCTCGACGTCGACCACGATCGTCATGCGGGACAGGTCTTTCTGTTCGGTCGCTCCGACGGCCAGTGACTGGATGTTGTAGCCGCGCCGGGAGAACAGCGAGGCCACACGGGCCAGAACACCGGGCTTGTCTTCGACAAGCACCGACAGCGTATGCGTGCGCGGCGCAGCGGTGGTCATGCGTGTCCCTCTTCTGGATCATCGAACAGTGGCCGGATGCCACGTGCTGCCTGGATTTCGTCGTTGCCGGTGCCCGCGGCGACCATCGGCCACACCTGGGCGTCGGCGCCGACGATGAAGTCGATCACCACCGGACGGTCGTTGATCGCCCGAGCCTGCTCGATGACCTCGGCGACATCCTCGGCGCGTTCGCACCGCAGGCCCACACAGCCCAGCGCCTCGGCGAGCTTCACGAAATCCGGGATCCGCCGGGAATGGGTGGCCAGATCGGTTTGGCTGTAGCGCTCTTCGTAGAACAGGGTCTGCCACTGCCGCACCATGCCCAGGTTGCCGTTGTTGATCACGGCGACCTTGATCGGCACGCCCTCGATCGCGCAGGTCGCGAGCTCCTGGTTGGTCATCTGGAAGCAACCGTCACCGTCGATGGCCCACACCTCGGCCTCGGGGCGGCCCATTTTCGCGCCCATCGCGGCGGGCACCGCGAAGCCCATGGTTCCCAGACCGCCGGAGTTGATCCACGTCTTGGGGCTCTCGTAGGAGATGAACTGCGCAGCCCACATCTGGTGCTGGCCCACTCCGGCGACGTAGACGGCGTCGGATCCGGCGATCTTGCCCAGCGTCTCGATCACGAACTCCGGCGACAGGCTGCCGTCGCTCTGCGGACCGTAGCTCAGCGGGTAGGTCGACTGGACCCCACGCAGGTACTCCCACCAGTTGTCGGTGTTGATCGCGCCGATGGTGCCGTCCCGGCGCAGGGCCTCGATCAGATCGGTGATCACGGCCTTGACGTCGCCCACGATCGGCACGTCGGCGTCCCGGTTCTTGCCGATCTCGGCGGGGTCGATGTCGGCGTGGATCACCTTGGCCTCGGGGGCGAACGAGTCCAGCTTGCCGGTCACCCGGTCGTCGAAGCGGGTGCCCAGCGCGATCAGCAGGTCGCTGCGCTGCAGCGCCGCCACCGCCGAGACGGTGCCGTGCATGCCGGGCATGCCCATGTGCTGCGGGTGGCTGTCCGGGAAGGCCCCGCGCGCCATCAGCGTGGTGACCACCGGGATGCCGGTCAGTTCGGCCAGGTCGAGCAGCTGATCGGTCGCCTCACCGCGGATCACGCCGCCGCCGACGTAGAGGACCGGTTTGCGCGCGGCCGCGATCAGTTTGGCGGCCTCGCGGATCTGGCGGTTGTGCGGCTTGACGTTGGGCTTGTAGCCGGGCAGCTCGAACTGCGGCGGCCAGGCGAATGTGCACTGCCCCTGCAGGACGTCCTTCGGGATGTCGACGAGAACGGGTCCGGGGCGTCCGCTCGCGGCGATGTGGAACGCCTCGGCGATGACGCGGGCGATGTCGTCGCCGTTGCGGACCAGGAAGTTGTGCTTGGTGATCGGCATCGTGATGCCGGAGATGTCGGCTTCCTGGAATGCGTCGGTGCCGATCAGCCCGCGCCCGACCTGACCGGTGATGGCGACCATCGGGATCGAATCCATGTAGGCGTCGGCCAGCGGTGTGACCAGGTTGGTGGCACCGGGACCCGACGTCGCCATGCACACCCCGACACGTCCGGTCGCGTGGGCGTATCCGCTGGCCGCATGGCCGCCGCCCTGCTCGTGGCGCACCAGCACGTGACGCAGCTTCTGGGAGTCGAACAGCGGGTCGTAGACCGGCAGGACCGCGCCACCGGGGATGCCGAAGACCACCTCGACGTCGAGTTCCTCAAGCGACCGGATCACCGCTTCGGCTCCGGTGAGCTGTTGGGGGGCAATCCGTTTCGGCTGCGCGGGGGCCAGGTTCGCACTGGCCGGCGCGCGGTGACCGCCGTTGGACGGCATGTCCGACTGCTCGGGTGGTCGCGTGGTGGGTGCGCTCACGATGTCCTCGGTCCTCTTGTGTCGGCGAATCTTCGCTGATTCGGTCTGGCGGTCAGGTTGTCGATCGGGCAAGAAAAAACCCCCGTCAGCCCGGCGGCTGAACGAGGGTTGCGCGTCGATGCTGTGGTGCTACGCCCGGCACGGGGCTAGCGCGGCATCAACGCGCAACCCAATTACTACGAGCGAAGTCAGCGCCGCAGCGCCGTCGCCGAGCAATCCCGGGGTGGTCCACATAGCACACGACGGTAGCCGCCGAACTGGCGAAAGGTCAAATTCCTGCCGACTGCGACGACGCAGCAGCCGGGCCCGGAAGCGACGATGGGATGATGGCCGCATGGGCACCCCCTCGGCGTCGGCGTCGACCCCCATCGTCATCAAGATCTCCCCGATGGCGCACATCGCGGTGCTGATCCTCACCGTCGCGCTGCTCTCGGTGGTGATGGCCGGACCCGGTTGGTGGGCGTTGCTGCTGCTGATCCCGGTGTTCGCATCCCTGGTGGTCGTGCGCTACCGCACGATCGCCGACCGCGACGCCGTCACCGCGCGCACGCTGCTGGGCAGCCAGACCATCCGGTGGGACGACATCGCCGGCCTGCGTTTCGGACGCCGGGCGTGGGCGCTGGCCCGCCGCCACGACGGCACCGAGGTGTCCCTGCCGGCGGTGACGTTCTCCACGCTGCCGCTGCTGACCGCGGCCAGCGGCGGCCGGGTACCCAACCCGTACGAGTGAGTCACGCCAAGGGGTTGGCTCAGGCCGTCACGCCAAGGGGTTGGCTCAGGCCGTCACGCCAAGGGGTTGGCGCCGTTGAGCAGGACCCAGATCGCCACGCCCGCGCCCACCCCCAGCACCAGTGCGGCGAATGAGCCGATGAACGGTCGACGGACCCAGCCACGCCCGGCGTCCAGCCCGTAGCGCCCCGGCCCGACGAGGATGATCGCCGCCACAGCGACCAGCAGGAACACCTGATACTCGTGGCCGTCGGTGAGGAACGCCGACAACCGGGCGTCGGCGTGCGCCTCGGCCACCTCGGCGATCGTCGCGGTGACCAGATAGGCCAGCGCCCCGGCGGCCGCGACCGGGGTGAACAGGCCCACGACGAGCAGCACGCCGGCGCCGATCTGCCCGCCGGCCGCCACGTAGGCCAGGATGTCGGGGTACTGGAAGCCCACCCCGGTCAGGTAGTCGCGGAAGCCGTCCAGGCCGGAACCGCCCCACCAGCCGAACAGGTTCTGCAGACCGTGCCCGATGAACAACGCCCCGACCGCGATCCGCAGCAGCATCAAGCCGAGATCCTGGGTGCCCCGACGGTCGCCGTCACCGCCCGGGTGATCGCCACCGACCTCGGTGGGCGCCGCCGTCGAACCGTATGCCCCGGGTGCCAGACCCGAGGACGGCTGCACGTAGGGCAGCGGTTCGGGATCGCTCATCAGCCCGAACGAGTTGTCGTCGGACGACTTGGGGGTGTCGTACCGCGGAATCGCGGTGGTTTCGGGTTCGCCCCCGAAATTCGGTGAATGCAGGTCGTCCTCGGGGTCCACCAGCCGTGCCGACGCGGGCCGGCCACCCGAGTCGTCGGGCCGCTGCCAGGCGCTGGGGTCATGGGGACTCGTCACACCTGTCAGGGTAAGTGCTCGTCAGCGCCTGTTCGGGAATTGGCGCGGCGCGCCCCGCACCTGTTTGCGCAGGACGAGCGGGCAGCGCGTGGCGCGCACTGCGGAACGATACGTAACCTGGCCAGCATGAGTCAGCGCCGGTCGACGAGAGCAGCCAGTGTCGTGGTGCGCGCCTTGATGTGTGCCGCACTGCTGGCGGGCGCCGGCTGCGCCCGGTTCGATTCGGCCCAGTCGCAGCCGTTCACCACCGAACCCGAACTCGCCCCCGGGCCCACGTCGACACCTCCTCCCCCGCCGCCGCTGCCGGCCAAACCCTTCCCCAAGGAATGCCCGGCCCCAGGGGTGATGCAGGGCTGCCTGGAATCCACCAGCGGGCTCATCATGCTGCCCGACAGCCAGTCGGCCCTGGTCGCCGAACGGCTCTCCGGCACGGTCAAGCAGGTTTCCGTACGCGCCGAACCGACGGTTAAGACGGTGCTCCCGGTCGACCCGGCCGGCGACGGCGGCCTGATGGACATCGTGTTGTCACCGACGTACTCGCAGGACCGGTTGATGTACGCCTACGTGAGCACCCCGACCGACAACCAGGTGATCCGCATCGCCGACGGTGACGTCCCCAAACCGATCCTGACCGGCATCCCGAAGGGAGCGACCGGCAACCGGGGATCGCTGATCTTCACCAGCCCGACCACGTTGGTGGTGCAGACCGGCGATGCCGGCAATCCGGCGCAGGCCTCGGACCCGGGCTCGATGGCGGGCAAGCTGCTGCGCATCGAACAACCCACCACCGTCGACCAGGCGCCCACCACCACCGCGCTGTCCGGTCTGGGCGAGGCCGGCGGAATGTGCGTCGACCCCGCCGACGACTCGCTCTACGTCACCGACCGCACCGCCACCGGCGACCGGCTGCAGCGCATCACCAAGGACTCGGTGGTCTCCGAGGTGTGGACCTGGCCCGACGGTCCCGGTGCGGCCGGCTGCGCGGCGCTCGACGGCACCGTGCTGGTCAACCTGGTCGACACCAAACAGACAGTCGCCGTGCGGCTCTCGCCCGACACCGGTGCGGTGACCGGCGAGCCGGAAGTGGTCCGCGACGGTCAGCACGGTCACGCGTGGGCCCTGGAGGTGTCCCCGGACGGCAACATCTGGGGTGCCACGGTCAACAAGACCGCCGGCGACGCCGAGAAACTCGACGACGTGGTGTTCCCACTGTTCCCGCAGGGCGGCGGGTTCCCGCGGGCCAACGACGAGAAGACCTGATCCGTCCCTCGGCGTCAAACAAGCTGAACGGCAAGATGTTCCACGGCGCTCCAGTCGCTGGGTGAGCAGCGGACATCGCCTGATCGAACGGAACCACTTGTTCTGCTGAACAGATGGAACCTGCGCGGCCGCAACTCTTTGCAGGCGATATAAGTAGTTCGCTGCCGCGAGATCGTCCGGCGCACTCACCGCTACCGTCGGAGGGCTCGATGAAACCAGCACTGCTCGGCACCCGTGCGGCGGCCGCAACCGTGGCGGTGGGCCTGGGGGTTGCCCTGGCCAGCTCGGCGACCCCCATCGCCGTGGCCGACCCGTCGAACGACGACGGCTCGTCGTCTGCAACCGCCACGACGTCGTCTCCGACCCGCTCACCCGGCACGTCCAGATCGACGGCGAACGACACCGACACCGACGCTGCGGGGTCCGCCGACGACGACACCGCTGACGGCGACTCCGAGACCGAGACCGAGACCGAGACCGACGAGGACACCACCGACCTCGACACCGAGACCGAGACCGAGACCGACGAGGACACCACCGACCTCGACACCGAGACCGACACCGAGACCGACGAAGACACCACCGACCTCGACACCGAGACCGACGCTCCCGACGAGCCACAGTCGGGTGTCGACACCGCTGCGGTCAGCGGATCCGAGCAGGCCGCCAGCGGCCGCGGTCACGCCCCCGACGCCGACACGGTGACCGAGACCCCGGCCGCCCCGAGCGCAGAGCCGGAACCCGAGACCGAGGAGACCGAGGACGCCGGTGTCTCGAGCGAATCCGAGGCGACCGTGGACGCCAGTGCCTCGAGCACACCCGGGCAGGGGCAACCCGGCAGCCGGCCGACGGCCACCGTCGACGCCGTTCAGATCGCCGAGCAGACCCCGGCACAGACCGCCAGCACGACGACGGCGCCGCCCGGTCCCCTTGCCACCCTGCTCGCGTTGCCCGGCGCCATCATGGACGCGACCAGCGGGGTCGTGGCGTCGGTGCTGACGTCGCTGGCCACACCGCTGACCAACACCTTCGGTTCGCCGATGGAGTGGCTGGCCGCCGCCGCAGCCCGTCGCGAAGTGGGCGACGCCGACACCAGGGCCGAGTTGATCAACGCCGTCCAGTATCCCGTCATCAACGAGGTGGGCGAGCGCATCGAACTGGCCGTAGCGACGCTGCTCGCGCCGGTCACGCAGCTGTTCGTGGATCTCGGCTTGATGGCCTCGCCCCGCGACGACGGCTGGCTCGGCGAGTGCGTGGATGGATACTGCGTGTCCAGCACCGACATTCCGGTTCCGCAGCCCGAGGTGGGCGTCACCTTCCTCAACCTGACCGGCACAGCGCTGACCCTGACGAATCTCGACTCATACGAACCGCTGGCCTACGGCCCACACGACGGCTTCGTCCTCGAGAGCGGGCAGCAGGTCGAGATGGGGATCTACAAGGACAACGACGAAGACACCTCCATCCGGGCCACCATGGATTGGGGGAACGGCACCACCAGGGCCGATGTGACGGTGTTGTTCAATGGTGTCAGCGCCACGACGACCAGCGACAGCATGCAGGTCGACGTCTTCAACACCCCGACGCCGGTCACCGGGGCATCGGTCATTCCGGTTCGGCAGACCCTGGTCTTCCTGCCCCAGGCCGGCACCACCATCACCATCCCGACCTCTGATCCGGTGGCGCAGAGCGTGGTCGCCATGACGATGTGCGGCAACCGGGGCACCTGCGACCAGGAAGCCATCTCGTCGGAGGTCAAATACACCGAGTCGAAGAATGTCGGCAACACCGTTTTCAACTACGGGACCGAGACCTCGGCCAACACCTATGAGGTGAGCCACCAGACGACCAAGACCAGCGGAATCGACGAAAGCCTCAAGGTACTGGCCGGGGGCGGGCTCAATTTCACCCTCGGGCCACTGACATTCCAGGGCGAGATCAACGCGATCCTGCAGGCCAAGTTCGGCCACACCTGGACGGAGGGAATCCTGGTCAAGCAGGGCGCGACCGTGAACGTCGCGCCAGGCAAGTACGGCCAGATCCAGTTGTCCTACGCCGAGTACCACGACACCGTCGACATGACGATCGTCGACAAGGGCGTGACGATCGAGATTCCCGGCGTCGTGTATGTCAGCGCTGTTCCCGAGGGCACCGTCGACGAGAACGGAAATCCAGTGGGCCCGCCGATCTGGACCACCATTGACTACGACATCGGCACCGGACCAGACCCGAACCCCAACTCGACCTCTGACCCGAACCCGCCCACGTACGCGTCACCACCGGCCGACACCCCGACACCGGCCGACATCGACGAACCCACTGAGGCATCCGGTCCGGCTCCGATGCCGCTCGGCGCGGCGCTGGTGAAGTATGTCGTCGCCCAGACTGAGGCGATCCTGCGCCTGCCTTCGGTCGTACTCGGCGGTGGTTCCTCGCGCGCCGGGGGGACAAAGGGATTCCAGATCGTCAACCTCACGCCGTACCCGCAGAAGCTCATCGCGTTGTCCGGCGAGGTCGAGGACGAAGACAATCCGGCGGTCGGCTATATCCTTCAGCCCTACCAGATGGTGCGTGGCGAAGTGGACTACGACCTGTTCGGTGGCGGCCAGTCGACATGGCAGTGGCAACGCAACGACGGCGTGGCCACCACCGTGAGCGAGGCGCAGTTGGTGACCTTCGGCGACGGAGGTTCGGCTGTGCGCTGCCAGAACAGTGCGTGTATGGACGGCGGCCGGAACGAGGCCCAGGAAGCCGACATCTACTACATCATCAACCCCAGCCCCAGCACCGTCGACCTGACCGCGAACACGAACCTGGCCAGCGTGGCCGTCGACGCGGCGTGTTACTACACCGCCTCCGGCGCCACCCCGGGTTCGTGCAGCGCCAATGTCACCGGCCAGAGTTACTTCACCGATCGGGTGGGCGACCCCAGTCAGTACAACTACAACCAGGCCTCCACGACAGCCAATTTCACCTACACCGTGACCACCATCAAGTCGGAGACCACGAGCTGGGCCGTCGGCGGGGGTCTCAAGATCAAGGAGAAGTCGGGCCTGTTCCTCGTCCAGCAACTCGAGGCCGAGTCGATCACCCTCTACACCGGAAAGACGCAGGAGAAAGACACCGAATCCACCACGGTGAAGCAGAACGTGCCCTCGGGTTCCACCGGGACGCTGTCGGTGGGCGACGTCAACCTTCGCACCTACGGTGACTTCATCATCAACCTGCCCAACAGCACGCTGATCGTCAGAGACCAATGGCTGGAGAACTCGTCCGGTCTGGCCACCCTCGGTCCGGTCGTCAGCCTCACCGACTACCCCGGCCCGCCGAACCTCTGATCGCTACTGCGGCCCGTGCCCGGGCAGGCGCAGCATCAGCCGCGCTCCGCCCATCGGGCTGACCTCCAGTGCCGCTGTGCCACCATGGATCTCGGCCTGCTGGGCGACCAGGGCCAGGCCCAGTCCGGATCCGGATCTCGACGCGGTGGTGCCGCGGTGGAAGCGTTCGAAGACTTCGGCCCGTTCCTTCTCGGGCACCCCGGTGCCGTTGTCGTCGACGGCGATCTCGACACCTTCGGAGGAGGACACCACGCTGAGCCGGACCTGCGTCGCGCCACCGTGTTTGACGGCGTTGGCGATGGCGTTGTCGATCACGAGTCGCAGCCCCGCGGGCATCCCGAGCATCAGCACCGAGGTCGACGACGCCAGCGAGACATCCAGGCCCGGGTAGTTGTGCATCGCGTCGTGGGCGGCACGATCGAGCAGTTCGGCGACGTCGACCGGGACGAATTCGTCCACCGTGGTCAGCTCGCCCTGCGCCAGGCGTTCCAGCGCGCCGAGCGTCGCCTCGATCCGGGACTGGGTGCGCATCACGTCGGTGATCACCTCCTTGCGTTGTTCCGGGCCGAGGTCGAGGGTCAGCAGCACTTCGAGGTTGGTGCGCATCGCGGTCAGCGGTGTGCGCAGCTCGTGGGAGGCCACGGCGGCGAAGTCGCGTGCCGATTCCAGCGCTGCGCGGGTGCGCTGCTGTTCGTCGCCGATCCGCGCGAGCATGCCTTCCACCGCTTCGGAGATCTCGACCGCCTCCCAGACCCCGCGCACCTGCACTTCGTCGGGGTTGGACTGGGCGTTGATCGCGCGGGCCTGCTGAGCCAGCAGCCGGAACGGGTTGACCATGATCAGCGAGATCACCCAACCGACCAGCAGGGTTCCCACGATCACCGATGCGCAGATCCAGAACACCCGCCAGTGCAGCGAGTCGATGCGGGACTGCGTCTCGGCCAGCGGCGCACCGAGCGCGATGGACGCGCTGCCGGTGCTGATGGTGCGCACCCGGTATTCGACGCCCTCGATCGTCGCGTCCGCGTACCCCGTGGGCAGTTCGGGCAGCACGATGTCGGGGGGAATCGAGACGGTGGCGCCGGCCAACCGCGCGGTGCGCACCAGCCCGCCCTCACTGGGCTCGGGCCCGACGCCGTCCTCGGCGCTGCGCAGCAACGTGTTGACGTCGCCGAGGCTGGACAGCGAGTCCAGCCGCCGGTCGAGCTGGTCGAGCTGGTCGTTGGTGACACCCACCCACACCCAGGTACCCAGGGTCAGCACCAGGATGATCACCCCGAGCTGGGCGAGGATGACGATCGAGCGCAGCGACAGCAGCCGCAGCGGGTGCGCCAGGATGCGGAACACCAGGTCCTGCGGGCGTTTGTTCACCGATCCGCTAGCTGCATGCCGCCATGACCAGTTCGCGAACCCGCGCGGCGTCGGCCTGGCCCTTGGTCGCCTTCATCACCGCTCCGACGATGGCTCCGGCGGCCTGGACCTTGCCGCCGCGGATCTTCTCCACGATGTCGGGGTTGGCTGCGAGCGCGTCGTCGACGGCGGCCTGGATCAGCGAGTCGTCGCGCACCACGGCCAGTCCGCGGTCGGTCATCACCTGCTCGGGTTCGCCCTCGCCGGCGAGCACCCCCTCGACGACCTGGCGGGCCAGCTTGTTGGACAGTTTGCCGTCGTCGACGAGCTTGACCACCGCGGCGACCTGGGCCGGGGTGATGGGCAAATCGGACAGCTCCACCCCTTCTTCTCTGGCTTTCTGCACCAGGAAGTTGGCCCACCAGGCGCGCGCCGCATCGCTGGAGGCGCCGTGCTCGACGGTCGCGGCGATCAGGTCGATGGCGCCGATGTTGACCAGGTCGCGCATCACCTCGTCGGAGATGCCCCAGTCCTGCTGGATCCGTTTGCGGGACAGCCACGGAAGCTCGGGGATGGTCGCACGCAGCCGGTCGACGAGTCCGGCGCTGGGAGCCACCGGTTCCAGATCGGGTTCGGGGAAGTACCGGTAGTCCTGTGCGGTTTCCTTGCTGCGGCCCGGCGAGGTGTAGCCGTCCTCGTGGAAGTGCCGGGTCTCCTGGACGATGGCGCCGCCGGATTCCAGAACCGCGGCCTGCCTGCGCATCTCGTATCGGACGGCGACTTCCACACTCTTGAGCGAGTTCACGTTCTTGGTTTCGGTCCGGGTGCCGAACTCGGCCTGGCCGATCGGCTTGAGGGAGACGTTGGAGTCGCAGCGCATGGAGCCCTGATCCATCCGCACGTCCGAGACGTCCAAGCCACGCAACAGATCTCGCAGCGCCGTCACATAGGCGCGGGCGATCTCGGGGGCGCGCTCCCCGGCCCCTTCGACGGGCTTGGTGACGATCTCGATCAGCGGCACGCCGGCTCGGTTGTAGTCGATCAGCGACGTGGTCGCGCCCGCGATGCGCCCGGTCTCGCTGCCCAGGTGGGTCAGCTTGCCGGTGTCCTCCTCCATGTGCGCGCGCTCGATCTCGACCCGCCAGGTGCTGCCGTCATCGAGGGGCACCTCGAGGTAGCCGTTGATCGCGATGGGTTCGTCGTACTGCGAGATCTGGTAGTTCTTCGGCATGTCCGGGTAGAAGTAGTTCTTCCGGGCGAACCGGCACCAGGGCACGATCTCGCAGTTCAGCGCGAGACCGATGCGGATCGCGGACTCGACGGCGACCTGGTTGAGCACCGGCAGTGCACCGGGCATGCCCAGGCACACGGGGCAGACCTGGGTGTTGGGCTCGCCGCCGAACCGATTGGCGCAGCTGCAGAACATCTTGGTGTCGGTCGACAGCTCGACATGCACCTCGAGACCGAGCACCGGCTCGTAGCGGGCGATGACCTCGTCGTATTCCAGCAACTCGGCGGTGGCGACAGACATACCCCGATCCTAATGGGTCGTGTTTCGCCGGTTGTCAGCCGAAGAACGCGGCGGCATCCTCGTAGCGGCTCTGCGGAACCAGTTTGAGCTGCCGCACCGCGTCGGCCAGCGGCACCCGGCCGATGTCCTGACCACGCAGGGAGACCATCATCCCGTACTCACCGGCATGGGCGGCGTCGGCGGCGTTCACGCCGAACCGGGTGGCCAGCACCCGGTCGTGCGGGGTCGGCGTGCCGCCGCGCTGGACATGGCCCAGCACCGTGGTGCGGACCTCCTTCTTGATGCGCTTCTCGACCTCGATCGCCAGCTGCTGGGCCACCCCGGTGAAGCGCTCGTGCCCGAACTCGTCGATGCCGCCCTGCAGCAGCTGCATCGAGCCCTCAGCGGGCTTGGCCCCCTCGGCGACCACGCAGATGAAGTGCGAGTCGCCGCGGACGAACCGGGCCTTGACGAGGCGGCAGACCTCCTCGACGTCGAACGGCTGCTCGGGGATCAACGTCATGTGCGCCCCGGCGGCCAGGCCGGCGTTGAGCGCGATCCAGCCGGCGTGGCGGCCCATGACCTCGACCAGCATCACCCGCTGATGGGATTCGGCGGTGCTGTGCAACCGGTCGATCGCCTCGGTGGCGATGTTCAGCGCCGTGTCGTGACCGAAGGTGACATCGGTGCAGTCGATGTCGTTGTCGATCGTCTTGGGCACACCGACAACCGGCACCCCCTCTTCGGAGAGCCAGTTGGCCGCGGTCAGGGTGCCTTCCCCACCGATCGGGATCAGCACGTCGATGCCGTTGTCGTCGAGCGTCTGTTTGATGTCGTCGAGCCCGGCGCGCAGCTTGTCCGGGTTGGTGCGTGCGGTCCCCAGCATGGTGCCGCCCTTGGCCAGCAGGCGGTCGTTGCGGTCGTCGTTCTTGAGCTGGATGCGGCGGTCTTCGAGCAGCCCGCGCCAGCCGTCCTGGAATCCGACGACCGTCGAGCCGTACCGGGCGTCGCAGGTGCGGACCACCGCGCGGATCACCGCGTTGAGCCCTGGACAGTCGCCGCCTCCGGTCAGCACTCCGATCCGCATGGTCTATTCAGCTCCTCGCGTCCGCATGGTGCCCTATCTTGCCCTGTTACACCGCCGTCGGCAGCGGACCGCGGGCAGCTTCGAAGGCGGCGCCCACCCGGTAGAGCCGATCGTCGGCCAGTGCGGGCGCCATGATCTGCAGACCGACCGGCAGTTCGTCGTCCGGCGACAGCCCGGCCGGCACCGACATCCCGCAGTGCCCGGCCAGGTTCAGCGGCAGCGTGCAGAGGTCGAACAGGTACATCGACAGCGGGTCGTCGACCTTTTCCCCGACCGGGAACGCGGTGGTCGGGGTGGCCGGCGAGACCAGCACGTCGACCTTCTGGTAGGCCTCGTCGAGGTCGCGCGCGATCAGCGTGCGCACCTTCTGCGCCTGGTTGTAGTAGGCGTCGTAGTAGCCGGCCGACAACGCGTAGGCACCGATCATGATGCGTCGCTTGACCTCGGGCCCGAATCCGGCCGCACGGGTCAACGCCATCACTTCCTCGGCGCTGTGGGTGCCGTCGTCGCCGACCCGCAGGCCGTAGCGCATGCCGTCGAACTTGGCCAGGTTCGACGACACCTCCGAGGGCAGGATCAGGTAGTAGGCGGGCAGCGAGTAGTCGAAGTGCGGGCAGTCGACCTCGCTGACCGCGGCGCCGAGCGCGGTGAGCTGCTCGACCGCCGCGTTGAAGGCGCTCAACACGCCGGGCTGGTAGCCCTCGCCGCTGTGCAGCTGCTTGACGACCCCGACCCGCAGGCCTTTGAGGTCTCCGGAGGCTCCCGCGCGGGCCGCACCGACGACGTCGGGGACCGCGGCCTTCACCGAAGTGGAATCGTGCGGATCGTGGCCGGCGATGACGGCGTGCAGCAGCGCGGTGTCGAGCACGGTGCGCGCGCACGGCCCGCCCTGGTCCAGCGAGGACGCACAGGCGACCAGCCCGTACCGCGACACCGTGCCGTAGGTGGGTTTGACACCCACCGTCGCGGTCAGGGCCGCCGGCTGCCGGATCGAGCCGCCGGTGTCGGATCCGATGGCCAGCGGGGCCTGGAAGGCGGCCAGTGCCGCCGCGCTGCCGCCGCCGGAGCCGCCGGGCACCCGCTCGACGTCCCAGGGGTTGCGGGTCGGGCCGAACGCGGAGTTCTCAGTCGAGCTGCCCATCGCGAATTCGTCCATGTTGGTCTTGCCGAGGATCGGGACCCCGGCCGCTCGCAGCCGTGCGGTGACCGTCGCGTCGTACGGCGACATCCAGCCTTCGAGGATCTTCGACCCGCACGTGGTGGGCATGTCGGCGGTGGTGAACACGTCCTTGAGGGCCAGCGGGACGCCGGCCAGCGGCGAGGCGGGC
>NZ_JBSWXU010000030.1:0-45630 GCF_056160785.1 Mycobacterium sp. ABE4_509
GTGCGGGGCGCCGGCGCCGGGCGGGCCCGCGGTCGGAGCCGGCATGACCTCCCCATGTGCCGGCTCGACGACCGCGGGCGCCTCGGTGATGGTCACCGGCCGGGCCCTCGGCGCGTCCTGCGATCGCTCGCCCGGTTCCAGCAAGGTCGCCAACGGAGTCCCCACCTCGACGGTCTGCCCGACGGGCACGAGCAGTTCGGCGACGGTCCCGTCGTGCCAGCACTCGACCTCGACGGCCGCCTTCGTGGTTTCGACCACGGCCACGACCTGACCGCGGGTGACGGTGTCGCCGGGCTTGACGAGCCACTCGTCGAGAGTCCCCTCGTCCATGTCCGAACCCAGTGCCGGCATGGCGAACTCGATCACGGCTGCGCCCCGAGCAGACCCTTGACCGCCGCCACGATGTCCTCGCGTTGCGGCAACGCCGCCTGCTCGAGGTGCTTGGCGTAGGGCATCGGCACCTCGGCACTGCACACCCTGGCGACCGGAGCGTCGAGCTCGAAGAAGACGTTCTCGGCGATCTGGGCGCTGATCTCGCCGGCGAGACTCCCCGTCCGCCAGGCCTCGTCGACGACGACCGCCCGGTGGGTCTTGCGCACCGACTCCAGAATCGTCTCGGTGTCCAGCGGGCGCAGCACCCGCAGATCGACGACCTCGCAGCTGATACCGGCGACGGAGAGCTCGTCGGCCGCGTCCAGCGCCTTCGGCAGGCAGCCACCGTAGGCGATCACGGTGGCGTCGGATCCGCTGCGGCGCACCTCGGCCGAGCAGATGTCCCGCGGGCGCAACTGGTCGACGTCGGTGGCGGTGTTGTACAGCGTGACGTGTTCGAAGACCACCACCGGATCCGGGTCGGCCAGTGCGGCGCTCAGCATCCCGTAGGCGTCCTGGACCGTCGCCGGAGCGACGACCTTGATACCGGGGATGTGGGCGTACCAGTTCTCCAGGCTGTGCGAATGCTGGGCGCCCAGCTGCCGCCCCGCGCCGGTCGCCATCCGCACCACCAGAGGCACCGAGAACTGGCCTCCGGACATGTGCCGCAGGGTGGCTGCGGTGTTGACCACCTGGTCGAGCGCCAGCAGGCTGAAGTTGACGGTCATGACCTCGACGATCGGGCGCAGGCCTCCCAGCGCGGCACCGATCCCGACGCCGACGAAACCCAGTTCGGACAGCGGCGTGTCGCGCACCCGCTCGGGCCCGAACTCCTCCAGCAGCCCTTTGGACGCGGCGTAGGTGCCGCCGTAGCGCCCGACGTCCTCGCCCATCAGCACCACCCGCGGGTCTGCGCGCAGCGCGTCGCGGATCGCGTCGTGGACAGCGGTGCGGTAGGTCGTCTTCATCGGACCCCCTCCGAGACCGGCGTGAGCACGTCACGCTCGAGACCGTCGATGCTCTCCCATGTTCCGGCCTCGGCGAACTCCACGGCGGCATCGACTTCGGCATCGGCCGCTTTCTCGATCTCGGCGATGTCGGGCGGGCTCAGCACCCCTTCGGACAGGCAACGCTCGGTGAAGAGCCGGATCGGGTCGCGGGTGCGCCACTGGTCGACCTCGGCTTTGTCGCGATACAGCTCGGGGTCGAACATCGAATGCGCCCGGAACCGATAGGTGCGGAACTCGAGGAAGAACGGACCGCCCGCGCATCGGATGTGGTCGACGGCCTCGGCCGCCGCGTCGTGGCATGCCCTGACGTCCATTCCGTCGACGGGCAGGGCTGGCACGTTGTACGACGCGGCCTTGGCGGTCAGGTCGGTCTGCGATTGTGCGCGCTCGATCGCCGTGCCCATCGCGTAAAGGTTGTTCTCGCAGCAGAACAACACCGGCAGCCGCCACAGCGCCGCCATGTTCAGCGACTCGTGGAAGGCGCCTTCGGCGACGGCGCCGTCACCGAAGTAGCACGCGGTGACCCGGTCTCGACGGGCCACCGCGTCGGCGAGCCCGAGACCCACCGCCAGCGGCAGCCCGCCGCCGACGATGGCGTTGCCGCCGTAGAACCTTCGCTCGGCGTCGAACAGGTGCATCGAGCCGCCGCGGCCCCGCGAGCAGCCCTGTTGCTTCCCGAACATCTCGGCCATGATCGACGCCATCGGAACGCCCCGCAGCAGCGCGTGAGCGTGTTCGCGGTAGGTCGCCACCACCGCGTCGTCGGCGCCGAGGGCGCGCAGCGATCCCGCGGCCACCGCCTCCTCCCCCACATAGAGGTGCAGGAAGCCGCGGATCTTCGTCTCGCCGTAGAGTTCGGCGCACTTCTCCTCCATGCGACGCACCCGGACCATGTCGGTGAGCAGGTCGCGGGCGCTCATCGGCGCACCGCCCCGGACGTGGCGTGCTCGGAGGTCTCGATGGTGGAGGTGTCCCCCTCGGGCAGGCCGAGTTCGCGGGCCTTGAGCAACCGCCGCATGATCTTTCCGCTGCGGGTGTGCGGCAGCGAGTCGGCGAACTCGATTTGTTTGGGCGCGACGGCCGCCCCCAACCGCTTGCGGGCGTGTGCCGTCAGCGCACGCCGCAGTTCCTCGTCCGGCACATAATCGTTCTTCAGCGTCACGAACGCCTTGACCACCTCGCCCACCGTCGGATCCGGTATTCCGATGACCGCGGCCTCGGCCACCGCGGGGTGGTCGGTGAGCGCGTTCTCCACCTCGAACGGACCGATCAGGTGGCCGGCCGATTTGATGACGTCGTCGGCCCGGCCCACGAACCAGAAGTAGCCGTCGGCGTCGCGTTTGACCAGGTCCCCGGACAGGTAGAGCCCGTCGGCGAAACTGTTGCGGTATCGCTCCTGCTGGTTGAGATACCCCCGGAACATCGACGGCCAGCCGGGTTTGAGCGCCAGCTCGCCGTCCACGTCGGGCTCGGTGATCACCTCCACGGTGCCGTCGTCGCGACGGTGCACCACGTATGCGTCGACGCCGGGCAGCGGCCGCCCCATCGAGCCCGGCTTGATGTCGAACGCCGGGGTGTTGGCGATCATGATGCCGCCGGTCTCGGTTTGCCACCAGTTGTCGTGGATCGGCAGGCCCAGCACCCGCTGACCCCACCAGACCGCCTCGGCATTGAGCGGTTCGCCGACGCTGGCGATGAAGCGCAGCCTCGGGAAATGGAACCGCGCGGCGAGTTCGGGCCCGGCCTTGATCAGCATCCGAATGGCGGTCGGCGCCGTGTACCAGACGGTGACGCCCTGGTCCTGCAGGATCTCGTACCAGCGTTCGGCGTCGAACTCCGCTTCGTCGACGATCGACGTCACCCCGTGCAGCAGGGGCGCGATGACACCGTAGGACATCCCGGTCACCCAGCCGGGATCGGCGGTGCACCAATAGATGTCGTCGGAGTGCAGGTCCAGCGCGTAGCGGCCGGTGACGTAGTGCATCGTGACCGCACCGTGCACGTGCAGCGCGCCTTTCGGGGTGCCCGTGGTGCCGCTGGTGAAGTGCAGCAGGGCCGGGTCGTCGGCTGTGGTGGGCTCGATCGGCGCGTCCTCGCCGGCCTCATCCATGCGGGGCCAGAAACCCAGCGTGCCCGCCGCCGGGTCGTCGGCCTCGTCGTCGATGATCAGCACATGCCGCAGGGTCGGCACCCGGTCCCGGATCGCGGCGACCTTCCTGGTGTAGAGCGCCCTCGTGGTGACCAGCACGTCGGCCTCGCCCAGCGCGAGCCGGGTGGCGATGGGCTCCGGTCCGAACGCCGCGAACAGCGGCGACACGACGCTGCCGTTGCGCAGCGACCCGAGGATGGCGAAATAGAGCTCCTGACACCGGCTGGTGAGGGTGAACACCCGGTCGCCCTTGCCGACCCCCAGCGTGCGCAGCACAGTGGTGAACCGCCGGGCCGACCGCGCCAGCTCGGCATAGCTGAGGTCGTGGGCGCCGGGCCCGGCCGGGGAGCCCGACGCGGAGATGAAGCGAAGCGCCGTGCGGGAGGACACTGGGCCCTCGGCGTGCCGGTCGGCGGCAGCGAAGCCGATGTTGCATCCGCCGTGCATTCCCGCGCAGAGCTGCGGGGCGTCCTCCCACGCGAAGCCCGCCCGGGTGGTGTCGTACTCGGTGAAGTTCGGGGGCACCCGCCAGTCGGCGGCCGACTTGTGGATGACCGTCATGACGAGCTCACCGGCGCCTTGTTGGGTCGCACACCGGCCCGCGCCGCGGCACCGATGTTGGCCATCACCCTGTCGAGCAGGGCTTCGTAGGCCGATCCGTCGTCACGGAGCCCGCGGTAACCGCGGCGGCTCAGAAACGCGTCGAGCCTGCGGTCGATGGGCCAGTCCAGGTAGCTGTCCCCGGCGAACTCCGAGGCCAGGAACTGCCAGGCCACATCGTCGAATCGACTGCGGGACACGTCGATGCTGTTGGTAGGTGCCACGATCTCTCCCCTCCGTGCACGCTGCGGGTTCCAGCGTCACCGACGCGACCGCCACGAAATAGAGACGAAAGTCACAAACAGGGCGCGGTGGGTATCCGGGCCATACCGGGGGGCCGAGGGCTCACCGCCGGCGCGCGACGATCACCGAGGCCCGGGCACCCTGGGCCACCGCCGCTCCGACCGAGCCCAGCAGTTTGCCGGTGATCTCGCCCCGGCCGTGGCTGCCCACCACGACCAGCTGCGCGCGCTCTCCCTGGACGAGCAGTTGGCGGGTCGGATTCGAGAACCGGATCAGGTGGTGGACGGTGACCGACGGGTATCGCTCGCGCAGTTCGGCCAGGTTGCGCGTCAGGATGGCCTCGGCAGCGTCGATCAGCACCGAGTCCCGCCGGCCCGACGCGGGCGGGGCCTCGGTGTCGTGGCACGCGTGCAGCGCCAGCAGTTCGACGCCTCGCCAGCAGGCTTCGTCGAAGGCGATGGCGGCCGCCAGCTTGGACGCACGGGACCCGTCGATGCCCACGAGCACGGGTCGATGCGTTCGCCAGGACGGGGCGGCGTCGTCGCGGACGACGCCCACCGGGCAGTGCGCGTGCGCGATCAGCCCGTGGCTGACCGGTCCCAGCTCCCGGCGGTGCCGGCCGCTGAGGCCGTGGCCGCCGACCACGATCAGCTGCGCGGTCTTCGACAGGTCCGCCAGCGCGGCCGCCGGCCGTCCGCGCGGTTGCACAGTGCGCACGCCGCCACTGACCCCACCGGCGCCGTCCTCGGCCGCTGCCACAGCGCGACTCAGTATGTTGGCGGTGTCGTGCTGCCCGTCCGGTGTGGATGCGGGGTCGGCGACGATGTGGGCGACGGTCAGCGCGGCGCTTCGGAACGCGGCCTCATCGGCCGCCCACCGGACCGCCTGCAGCGCCGCCGCCGATCCGTCGGTCCCGACCACCACCCCGGCGGCGGTGTTGTGTTCGGACATGTCGAGCCCCCCTTGGTCCGGCCGATCCGCGACGGCCACGTCAACGCTTGCGGATGCTGTCCTGCAGCATCGAGATCCGTTGCCGGGCCCGTTCGTCGGCGGCACGTTGCTCGTCCGCGGTGACGACCAGCGCGTCCGGGCCCGGGAACACCATCGCCTCGTGCCCGGTGTCCAGCCAGCGCACGACGTAGGGCGGCGAACCGTCGGGGGAGCGCACCTCGGTGATCAGCCCCCGCTCGTCCGGGCGATCCACCGTCGCACTGTTGATCACCAGCCAGTCGCCGACTTCGGCCTTCATGACTGCCC
Organism: Mycobacterium sp. ABE4_509; assembly: GCF_056160785.1. Taxonomy (NCBI): domain Bacteria; kingdom Bacillati; phylum Actinomycetota; class Actinomycetes; order Mycobacteriales; family Mycobacteriaceae; genus Mycobacterium; species Mycobacterium sp. ABE4_509. The sequence continues at coordinate 5,632 of NZ_JBSWXU010000030.1, forward strand.
TCTTTCCCCGGCTCGCACAGCTCAGACCACGCGGTGGAAACCGGTCTCGCCCGCCGTCGCGCTCGACGCGGAGGACCCCGGGGGCGCCGGGGTCTTCTCCGCCTCGGACCGGGCCTGCGCCCGGCGTTTGATCCCGAGCAGGATGCCTCTGGTGACGAATGCCCTGACGGGGCCGAGGAGTTCGGCGGCGATGCCGTCGGCCGGACTGCGGAGGGCCAGGCGGGAACGGATCAGCAGCCGGCAGCGGTCATCCCAGTGGGGGAAGACGTGGAAAGACCACACCAGGTCCCACGGCAGTGCGGGCCGTCGTCCGCGCAGCACGATCGATTCACCCTCGACGAGTGCGACGACGGCGAGCTCGACACCCTCGGTCAGGCCCAGCCATCCCCTGGGCACCAACCGAATCCGGTCACCGACGGCGAGGTGCTGCCATTCCGGATGGATGCGGTCGGCGTTGCGGTAGTGCAACCCGACCGCACTCTCCAGCCTCTCGAAGCTGTACAGACCGCCGCGGTCCTGACCCATCTGGACCAGCCACGACCAGACCTGCGCGGCCCCGGCGTCGATCCACACCGCTTCGGTCGCCTGCAGCACGGGAGGTGCGATCAGGTCGTCCCCGGGCAGCTCGCGGCTGGACTCAGCCTTGGTGGTGCCCCAGTCGCGGAAATAGCGGCGCGCCGCGTACAGCACCGCACCGGCTGCCAGAAGCTTCGCGGTTGTGTTCGCCATGATTCGAGCTTCACCCCGCCCGACCAGCGGCGCTAGGGTCGACAGCCACTCAACCGGGGACTTCCGTCCCTAGCCCGAACCGACACCGAGGGTGCCGCCTCACACAGGCCGGGGCACACATGACTTTCGACTCTAGGGACCGCGGACCGGCCGGGGCTAGCGTCGCATTGTGGGAAGGTACCGGCCGGTTCTGGCGGACGCGATGGCCCTGGCCGGCCTCGCGGCGCTCTACCGGGCCCGGATCCGGCCGTGGATGTACGCCTGGGGTGCCACCGACGACGAAGTGGCCGCAACGCTGCCCGGCGACAACCTGGTCGACGCGCATACCCCGCGCACCACCCGCGCGGTGACGATCGACGCCGCGGTGTCCGATGTCTGGCGCTGGCTGATCCAGATCGGCGAGGATCGCGGCGGCTTCTACAGCTACTCGCTGCTGGAGCGCGCGGTGGGCGCCGATGTGCACAACGCCACCACCATCCATCCCGAATGGCAGCACCTGCAGGTCGGCGACACGGTGTGGCTGGCCCGGCGGTACGGACCCGAGGCCCGCCAGATCGTCGCGGCCGTCGAACCCGGGTCCCATCTGGTGCTCGTGCCGCCCGGCGACTTCCAGCGGCTGGAACGCCGACAGCGGGCCTCGGGCAGCTGGTCGTTCGTGCTGCGCGCCGAAGCCGGCCGGACGCGCCTGATCACCCGGGGCAGCGGCGGGGTTGTCGGGCACTTCTGGTTCGACATCCCGCACTTCGTCATGGAGCAGAAGATGATGCGCGGCATCGCCAGACGGGCTCAGTGGTCGCGCAGGCTGGCCTCGCTCGGTTCGGTCGCCCGGCACCCCAGCGCCGGGCCGAAACGCCCCGATCTCGCTGTGGTGCGCACGACCTGATCAGCCGTGCACCACCAGCACCGGCCGATGCGACCGGTGCACCGCCGCCCTGGCGACACTTCCGAGCACGATCTCGCGCATCGTCGAACGCCCCCGCGACCCGACCACCAGCACCGCCGCGTCGTGCTCGTCGGCACACTCGATGAGCATGTCGGCGGTGACCCGGGGCGGTGACCCCAGCGCGTGCGGCAGCCGTCGCGACAACACCTTCGACCCCGACGCGGCCGGACCGGTCGTCACCTCGTCATCGTCGTCGTGCACCGCGGCCAGCAGGACTTCTCGCTCACCGAAGAGCCGGCGCGCCGTGGCCACCGCCGCCTCGGCACCGTCGGTGCCGTCATAGCCGACCAGCACCGGGCCACCGGCCAGCGCGTCGAACTCGTTGGCCAACAGCGGGTTCGGCACCACCAGCACCGGAACCGTCGCGTAGTGCACCACCAGATCCGACACGCTGCCCAGCACCGCGTCAGCGCCGCCGAGACCCCGACTGCCCACGATCACGACGTCGGTGCGCAATGTCTCGGCCAGCTGCGCCAGGCGCAGACCGTCCGACCCCATCGTGCGGTGCACCATCGGCTCGGCATCCCATTCGGCCGCGGCGGCCAACGCGACGCCGGCAGCCGCGGTGGCCTGGGCCTCGCGCTCACCCTCCCGCTCGATCAACCCGACGAGATCGTCGACGCCGCGCGCCGCCGCGCGCAACCGCCGGCGCAGCCTCGCGCTGCCGAACGGGGGTGTCCAGATGTAGACCACCCAGGCGTGGGCGGCGTCGAACAGCGCGGCTCCGGCGCTGATCGCCTCACCGGCCGAGTGCGAGCCGTCGTACCCGACCATCACGTTCGTCGGCATGGCGTTCACGGTAGGCCGCCCGCGGCCGGCCTGAGAGCAATTTCAGCTGGACACGAAGCGCATACTTGAGGCGATGACTGGACCTGAGCACCAGCCCCGAAAACCGGTGATCCTCACCGTCGACGACGATCCCGCGGTGTCCCGCGCCGTAGCCCGCGATCTGCGCCGGCACTACGGGGAGAGCTTCCGCATCGTGCGCGCCGAGTCGGGTCCCGATGCGCTGGAGACCCTCAACGAGCTGAAGCTGCGCGGCGAGACGGTGGCGGTGTTCGTCGCCGACTACCGGATGCCGCAGATGAGCGGCATCGAGTTCCTCGAAGCGGCGATGGACATCTTCCCGGCCGCGCGGCGCGTGCTGCTCACCGCCTACGCCGACACCCATGCCGCGATCGACGCCATCAACGTCGTCGACCTCGACCACTACCTGCTCAAACCCTGGGATCCGCCGCAGGAGAAGCTCTATCCGGTGATCGACGCGCTGATCGACGCGTGGCGGGCAGCCGGCGACCGCGCGATCCCGCACACCAAGATCATCGGCCACCCGTGGAACGCACGGTCAGCACAGGTACGCGAGTTCCTGGCCCGGAACCGCCTGTACTACACGTGGTTCCGCTCCGACGAGCACAAGGGAGCCCAGCTGCTCGACGCCGCCGGCCTGGACGGTCTGACCCTGCCGGTGGTGATCACCGAACAAGGCGAGACGCTGGTCGACCCGACCGACGCGGAGCTGGCCGCAACCCTGGGACTGACCACGACGCCGGCCGGCGACTTCTACGACCTCGTCGTCGTCGGCGGCGGGCCGGCCGGGCTGGCCGCGGCCGTCTACGGCGCGTCGGAGGGCCTCAAGACGGTGCTCATCGAGCGCACCGCCACCGGCGGTCAGGCCGGCCAGAGCTCACGTATCGAGAACTACCTCGGCTTCCCCGACGGGTTGTCCGGGTCGCAGCTCGCCGAGCGGGCGCGCCGCCAGGCCGAGAAGTTCTCCGCCGAGCTCATCATCGCCGCCGAGGTCACCGGCCTCGGCGTCGACGGCAGCGCCCGCACGGTGCAGCTGTCCGACGGCCGGTCGATCACCACCCGGGCGGTCATCCTGGCCATGGGGGTGGACTACCGCCAGCTGCCCGCCGAGGGTTGTGCCGACCTGACCGGCGCCGGGGTCTACTACGGCGCGACCACGTCGGTGGCCTCGGACTGCGAGAACGACGAGGTCTACGTGATCGGCGGAGCCAACTCCGCCGGCCAGGCCGCCATGCACCTGGCCCGCACCGCGAAGTCGGTGACCATCGTGAGCCGGCGCACGCTCGAAGACTCCATGTCGCACTACCTCATCCAGCAGATCCGCGCCCAGGACAACATCAAGGAGCTGCCGCACACCGTGGTACACGCGGTCAAGGGGGACGGCCACCTCGAGCGGGTCTGCCTGGAGAACACCCGCAGCGGCGAGCGCGACGAGTTCCACTGCGGCAAGATGTTCATCTTCATCGGCGCCGAACCCCGCACCGACTGGCTCGACGGTGTCGTGGTTCGCGACGACCACGGGTTCGTCGTCGCCGGACCCGATCTGCGGGACGTCAGCGGCTGGACGCTGGAGCGCCCGCCCCACCATCTGGAATCCAGCGTGCCCGGGGTGTTCGTCGCCGGGGACGTCAGGGCCGGGTCGGGCAAGCGGGTGGCCGCCGCAGTCGGTGAGGGCTCGATGGCCGTCATGCTGGTGCACCGCTACCTGGCCGAGACGTAGGGCGGCGACCATGGAGTTCAACAGTGAGTGCGACACCGCCGAACTGCGCTCGCTGTTCCTGTTCGAGTCACTGACCGACGGGCAGCTCGACCGGTTGTGCCGCAACGGCGCGACGGTGCACGCCGAGAGCGGGGCCCTGTTCACCGAGGGTGATCCCGCGACGTGCTTCTACGTGCTGCTCGACGGTGAGATCGCGCTGGCGAAACGGTCCGGCGGGTTGGACATCGAGACGATCCGCACCACCCAGCGAGGCGCCTACTTCGGAGCGTGGTCGGCGTTCCTGGCCGAACCGCAGGTCTATGAGACGTCGGCCCGCGCCACCCGGCCGGCCAGGATGTTCACGATCGAAGCCGAGGTCCTGGGCGAGTTCCTCCGCACCGAGTTCCCGATGGCCTGCCACTTCCTGACCGGGGCGACGCTGGGGCGGTTCAACCAGAACCGGATCGTCGGACCGCACGACCGGTTGCGCCAGCTCGCCCAGTTGACGGCGGGCCTGACCCACGAGCTGAACAATCCCGCGGCCGCGGCCCGGCGGGCCACCTCGGAGCTGCGTGCCCGTGTCGCCGGCCTGCGACGCAAGCTGGCGCTGCTCGCCGACGGTTCGATGAGCCTGGACTCGATGCGGGCCCTGGTCGACATCAGCGACACGGCCACCGCGCCGCCGACGCAGCCGCGGGTGCTGACCCCGATGCAGAAGTCCGACCTGGAGGAGGCCCTCGGCGACTGGCTCGACGACCGTGCGGTCGGTGACGCCTGGGATCTCGCGCCGGTGTTCGCCGAGGCGGGGCTGGACACCGACTGGCTCGACGGGGTCGCCGCCGCGATGGCGAACACCGGCGGCCTGCTGACCGACACCCTGGCCATGCTGTCGCACAACATCGGGCCCGACATCACCGTCGTCACCGCGTTCGACGAATCCGTGCCGCCGCTGCCCTGCTACCCCGCCGAGCTGAACCAGGTCTGGACCAACCTGATCGACAACGCCGTCACCGCCATGCGCTCGGCCGGAGACGGCGGCGGCACCCTCACCGTGCGGGTCTGCGTGCAGGGCGAATGTGCCCGCGTCGAGGTGTGCGATGACGGCCCCGGGGTGCCCGACGACCTCAGGGCGCGCGTCTTCGACCCGTTCTTCACCACCAAGCCGGTCGGTGAGGGCACCGGGCTGGGCCTGGATTTCGCCGCCCGCACCGTCGACAAACACGGCGGCAGCCTGTGGGTGGAATCCACACCCGGCGATACGCGTTTCATCTGTCTACTGCCTCTGCACGCCCCGAGCTGACGGCTGGAAGGATCTCCCATGGGCGAGAAGTGCCTGCCCGACGAGCTACGCACCCTGTTTCTGTTCGAGGCGCTGACCGACGCACAGTTGCAGACGCTGTGCGAGCACGGTCACATCGCCACCTTCGAACCGGGACCCATTCACGTCGAGGGCGAGCCGGCCACCTGCTTCTACGTGCTGATCGACGGTGAGCTGGTGATGTCCAAGCGCTCGGGCGGGGTCGACATCGAGACCAACCGGACCTCCCAGCGCGGTGTGTACTGCGGGGCGTGGTCGGCCTACATCCCCGGCGAGGAGCACGTCTATCAGGCCTCGGTGCGGGTCACCCGGCCGTCGCGGTTCTTCGTGCTCGACGCCGACGCGTTCAGCCGGTTCATGCAGGACGAGTTCCCGATGGCGGTGCACCTGCTCGAGGGGCACATGGTCGGCGGCATGCGGCAGCGTCAGATCCTCGGGCAACGCGAGAAGCTGCTGGCGCTCGGCCAGCTGTCGGCCGGGCTGACCCATCAGCTCAACAACCCGGCCGGGGCGACCGCGCGCGCGGTGGCCGACCTGCGCGAGGGGGTCGGCAAGATGCGCCACAAGCTGGCGATGCTCGCCGACGGCAAGTTCACCACCGACGCGTTGAAGGTACTGGTGAGCATTCAGGACGAGGTCGCCGAACAGGTGGCCAAGTCGAAATCCCAGGAACTGACGGCGTTGGAGACCTCCGACCGGGAGGAGCACATCGGCGACTGGCTCGAGTCCCACGGCATCGCGAGTGCCTGGGACTACGCCCCCACCTTCGTCGAAGCCGGTCTGGACACCGACTGGCTGGAGCGGGTCGCCGCCTCGATCGACGACGTCGACTGCTCGGCGACCCTGCCCGGGGCGATCGGCTGGCTGAAGTACACCATCGACAACGAGTTGTTGATGAACCAGATCGCCGAATCGAGCAAGCGGATCTCGGCACTGCTGGCCGGGGCCAAGCAGTACTCGCAGATGGACCGGGCCGAGTATCAGAGCGCCAACGTCCACGAACTGATCTACAGCACGGTCAAGACGATCTTCGGCGACAAGGTCGGCAAGGACAAACCGGTCGAGCTGGTCTGGGAGAAGGACAAGACCCTGCCCGAACTGCAGTGCTACCCAGGTGATCTCAACCAGGTGTGGACCAACATCATCGACAACGCGATCCAGGCCATGGCGGGCCGCGGCACGCTGACCATCCGCACCATGCGGGAGAACGAGGACATGATCCGGGTGGAGATCGGCGACACCGGGCCGGGCATCCCGGAGGATATCGCCGAGCGCATCTTCACCCCGTTCTTCACCACCAAGCCGTTCGGCGAGGGCACCGGCCTGGGACTGGACCTGGCCTGGCAGATCGTGGTCAAGAAGCACCACGGCAACCTGTCGGTGCAGTCACGACCCGGCGACACCAGGTTCATCGTCTGCCTGCCCCTGCAGGCCCCCGCCCCCGAGAGCCCCGGCGAATAACCTCGCCGCCAACATGGGTACACCCCTGCCTGACGCCGCCCCCGACCGGAAGGAACCGCAGTGACGACACCCGAGAGCGTCTCCCTCAAGCCCGCGCTCGGACGCTTCGGGGTGTGGACCGGCGGGCCGGTCACCCCGGAGCAGGCGGTGGACATCGAGAAGCTGGGATACGGCACCGTGTGGGTGGGCGCCTCCCCGGCCGCCGACCTGGCCTTCGTCGAGCCGATTCTGGAGAAGACCGAGAACCTGCAGGTCGCCACCGGCATCGTCAACATCTGGACCGCCGACGCCCGCGAGGTGGCCGAGTCCTATCACCGCATCGAAGGCGCCTACCCGGGCAGGTTCCTGCTCGGGGTGGGCGTAGGGCACCCCGAGCACACCCAGCAGTACCGCAAGCCCTACGAGGCGCTGGTCAGCTATCTCGATGCGCTCGACGCGGCCACCGTGCCGACCAGCCGCCGGGTGGTCGCCGCGCTGGGCCCCAAGGTTCTGCACCTGGCGGCACAGCGCAGCGCGGGCGCCCACCCCTACCTGACCACCCCGGTGCACACCGGCCAGTCCCGCGAACTGCTGGGCCCCACGGTGCTGCTGGCACCCGAGCACAAGGTGGTGCTCACCGACGACCCGGCCAAGGCACGCGAGATCGGCCGCGAAACCGTCGATTTCTATCTCGGGCTGTCCAACTACGTGAACAACTGGAAGCGGCTCGGGTTCACCGAGGACGACCTGGAACATCCGGGCAGCGACCGGTTCATCGACGCGGTGGTGGCCTACGGGTCGCCCGATCGCATCGCGGCGCGCCTGACCGAGCATCTGGCGGCCGGTGCCGACCACGTCGCGATCCAGGTGCTGGGCGGGCCCAACGAGTTCCTGTCGACGCTGGAGGAGCTGGCCGGCCCGCTGGGGTTGCCGAGCTGACGCTCGGCCGCATTACGCTTTCGGGCTATGCGGTTGCTCGTCACCGGGGGCGCGGGTTTCATCGGCGCGAACTTCGTCCATGCCGTGGTCGGCGATGCGCGCGCGTCGGTGACGGTGCTGGATTCACTGACCTATGCCGGCAGCCGCGAGTCGCTGCGGCCCGTCGAGGACGACATCCGGCTGGTCGAGGGGGACATCACCGACACCGCGCTGGTGACCAGGCTGGTCGCCGAATCCGATGCGGTGGCCCATTTCGCCGCCGAGACCCACGTCGACAACGGTCTCGCCGACCCGGAACCGTTCCTGCACTCCAACGTGATCGGGACGTTCACCGTGCTCGAGGCGGTGCGCCATCACGGGGTTCGGCTGCACCACGTCTCGACCGACGAGGTCTACGGTGACCTTCCGCTCGACGGCCCGGCCCGTTTCACCGAGTCGACCCCGTACAACCCGTCGAGCCCCTACTCGTCGACCAAGGCGGCCGCCGACCTGCTGGTGCGCGCGTGGGTGCGCTCCTACGGTGTGCGCGCGACGATCTCGAACTGCTCGAACAACTACGGCCCCTACCAGCATGTCGAGAAGTTCATCCCGCGCCAGATCACCAACATCCTGACCGGGCGGCGCCCCAAGCTGTACGGGCGGGGCGCCAACGTCCGGGACTGGATCCACGTCGAGGATCACAACAGCGCCGTATGGCGCATCCTGTGCGACGGCCAGATCGGGCGCACCTACCTCATCGGCGCCGAAGGTGAGCGCGACAACCTGACGGTGATGCGCACCATCCTGCGCCTGATGGGCCACTCCCCCGACGACTTCGACTACGTCAGCGACCGGGTGGGCCACGATCTGCGCTACGCCATCGACCCGGCCGCGCTCTACGACGAGCTGGGCTGGCGCCCCGACCACACCGACTTCGAGCAGGGTCTGCGCGCCACCATCGACTGGTACCAGGCCAACGAATCGTGGTGGTCGCCGTTGAAGGAGGCGGTCGAGGCGACCTACCGGGACCGCGGCCAGTGATCGCCCGCGAGCTCGCGATTCCCGGCGCGTGGGAGATCAGCCCGCGGCTGCAAGCGGATTCGCGTGGCGTGTTCTTCGAGTGGTTCACCGAATCGGGGTTCACCGAGTTCGCCGGTCACTCGTTCAGCCTGGCGCAGGCCAACTGTTCGGTGTCGGCCCCAGGGGTGCTGCGTGGGCTGCACTTCGCCGAGCTGCCGCCCGGCCAAGCCAAGTACGTCACGTGCGTACGCGGCGCGGTGTTCGACGTCGCAGTCGACATCCGTTTGGGTTCACCGACTTTCGGCCGCTGGGATTCGGTGCTGCTCGATGACCGCAGCCGTCGCACGGTCTACCTGTCCGAAGGCCTGGCGCACGGATTCCTGGCGCTGGAGCAGGACTCGACGGTGATGTACCTGTGCTCGCAGCCCTACGCGCCGGCGTCCGAACACACCATCCTGGCCACCGATCCGGACATCGGCATCGCGTGGCCCATCGAACATCACGTGTCGCTGTCCGACCGGGATGCTGCGGCGCCCACCCTCGCCGAGATCCAGGCCGGCGGTGCGCTGCCGACCTGGGCCGACAGCCGGGCGCTGCTCGATGCGCTGCGGATGCGTCTCGGCTGAGCACCGCCGCGTCTCGTGGCGAACCGAGCCCCTTGCCATCGCCGATGCGCCATTACTAGGATATCCAAGTATCGACGCTGCGGAAGGCTGAGCATGACCACACGTATCCCCCACTTCATCGACGGCAAGCGCACCGAGCTGCAGTCCACCCGGACTGCCGAGGTGCTGAACCCCAGCACCGGACAGGTTCAGTCCGAGGTCGTACTCGCCAGCGCCGCGGACGTCGACACCGCGGTGGCCTCGGCCGCTGCGGCGCAGCGGGAATGGGCCGCCTGGAACCCGCAACGCCGCGCACGCGTGATGATGAAGTTCATCGAACTCGTCAACGCCAACGTAGAAGAGCTGGCCGAACTGCTCAGTCTCGAGCACGGCAAGACGATCCCCGACTCCAAGGGCGACATCCAGCGCGGGATCGAGGTCATCGAGTTCGCCATCGGCATCCCCCACCTGCTCAAAGGTGAGTACACCGAGGGCGCCGGCACCGGCATCGACGTCTACTCGCTGCGCCAGCCCCTCGGTGTGGTCGCCGGCATCACGCCGTTCAACTTCCCGGCGATGATCCCGCTGTGGAAGGCCGGCCCGGCGCTGGCGTGTGGCAACGCATTCATCCTCAAGCCCTCCGAGCGCGACCCGTCGGTGCCGATCCGGCTGGCCGAACTGTTCCTCGAGGCGGGTCTGCCCGCCGGGGTGTTCCAGGTCGTGCAGGGCGACAAGGAAGCCGTCGACGCGATCCTCACCCACCCCGACGTCCAGGCCGTCGGCTTCGTCGGCAGCTCCGACATCGCGCAGTACATCTACTCCACCGCCGCGGCCCACGGGAAGCGCTCGCAGTGCTTCGGCGGCGCCAAGAACCACATGATCGTCATGCCCGACGCCGACCTCGACCAGGCCGTCGACGCACTGATCGGCGCCGGTTACGGCAGCGCCGGCGAGCGCTGCATGGCCATCAGCGTGGCGGTGCCGGTGGGCAAGGAAACTGCGGACCGGCTGCGCAACAGGCTGGTCGAACGGATCAACCAGTTGCGGGTCGGGCACAGCCTGGACCCCAAGGCCGACTACGGCCCGCTGGTCACCGGCGCGGCCCTGGAACGGGTGCGCAACTACATCGGCCAGGGCGTCGATGCCGGCGCGGACCTGGTGGTCGACGGCCGCGAGCGGGCCTCCGACGAGATGACGTTCGACGACGCCGACCTGTCGGGCGGCCACTTCATCGGACCGACCCTGTTCGACAATGTCACCACCGACATGTCGATCTACACCGACGAGATCTTCGGGCCGGTGCTGTGCATCGTCCGGGCCGAGACCTACGAAGAGGCCCTCGCACTGCCTTCTGAGCACGAGTACGGCAACGGGGTGGCCCTGTTCACCCGCGACGGCGACGCCGCTCGCGACTTCGTCTCGCGCGTGCAGGTCGGCATGGTCGGTGTCAACGTGCCCATCCCGGTGCCGGTGGCCTACCACACCTTCGGCGGCTGGAAGCGGTCCGGATTCGGCGACCTCAACCAGCACGGCCCCGCGTCGATCCAGTTCTACACCAAGGTCAAGACCGTGACCTCGCGCTGGCCCTCGGGCATCAAGGACGGGGCCGAGTTCGTCATCCCCACCATGAAATAGGGGCCGGACGGACTACTCGAGCTGATGGACTACGCACGCTGATGGACTACCACGGCCTCGATGACGACGAACGCGTGATCGCCGAGACGGCGGCCGCGTTCGCCGACAAGCGGTTGGCTCCGCACGCGCTGGAATGGGATGAGACGCATCACTTTCCCACCGACGCGCTGCGCGAGGCGGCCGAACTGGGAATGGCGGCGATCTACTGCCATGAGGATGTCGGTGGCAGCGGGCTGCGCCGCATCGACGCGGTGCGGATCTTCGAGAAACTCGCCACCGCCGACCCCACGGTGGCCGCGTTCCTGTCCATCCACAACATGTGCGCTTGGATGGTCGATTCGTTCGGCACGCCCGAGCAGCGCAAGAGCTGGGTGCCCCGGCTGGCCTCGATGGACGCGATCGCCAGCTACTGCCTGACCGAGCCGGGCGCCGGGTCGGACGCCGGAGCGTTGCGCACCAAGGCCGTCCGCTCCGGCGACGACTACATCCTCGACGGCGTGAAGCAGTTCATCTCCGGTGCGGGTTCCTCGGACGTCTACCTCGTCATGGCCCGCACCGGAAGTGAAGGGCCACGCGGCATCTCGGCGTTTCTCGTCGAGAAGGGAACTCCGGGGCTCAGTTTCGGCACCGACGAGCAGAAGATGGGCTGGAACGCCCAGCCCACCAAGCAGGTGATCCTGGAGGGCGCCCGGGTACCCGCCGAGGCGATGCTGGGCGGCTCCGACGGGGAGGGCGCCGGCTTCGGCATCGCGATGAACGGCCTCAACGGCGGGCGGATCAACATCGCCGCCTGCTCGCTGGGCGGCGCCCAGGCGGCGTATCGGAAGGCCGCCTCCTACCTGGCCGACCGCCACGCCTTCGGCGGCCCGTTGCTTGACGAACCGACCGTGCGGTTCACGCTGGCCGACATGGCGACGGCCCTGGAGACCTCGCGGATGATGCTGTGGCGGGCCGCCCGCGCACTCGACGACGGCCACCCCGACAAGGTCGAGTTGTGCGCGATGGCCAAGCTCTACGTCACCGACGCCTGCTTCGAGGTCGCCGACCAGGCGCTGCAGTTGCACGGCGGCTACGGCTACCTGCGGGAGTACGGGCTGGAGAAGATCGTTCGGGATCTGCGGGTGCACCGCATCCTGGAGGGGACCAACGAAATCATGCGGGTGGTCATCGGGCGCGCAGGCGCCGCCCGGGCACGCGCGTCATGAGAAAGGTCCGCCAATCGGGCGAGCGAAGCGACGGGAGAAGTAGAAGATGACGATCGCATTCCTGGGACTGGGCAACATGGGCGGCCCGATGGCGGCGAACCTGGTCGCGGCCGGGCACACCGTGCACGGGTTCGACCTGGTCGAGGCGCTGCGGGAGGCTGCGGCCGGCAAGGGCGCCACGGTCTTCGACACCGGCGCGGCCGCGGTCGCCGACGCAGACGTGGTGATCACCTCGCTGCCCAACGGCGAGATAGTCAAGAGTGTGTACGCCGAGGTGCTGCCCGCGGCGAAGCCCGGTGCGCTGCTGATCGACACCTCGACGATCTCCGTCGACGACGCCCGCGCCATCAACGCCCAGGCCGGCGAGCGCGGGCTGGCCCAGATCGACGCACCGGTCTCCGGCGGCATCAAGGGCGCCACCGCGGGCACGCTGGCCTTCATGGTCGGCGGTTCCGACGACGCGTTCGCCGCCGCCAAGCCGGTGCTGGAGCCGATGGCGGGCAAGATGATCCACTGCGGCGCCTCGGGTGCGGGTCAGGCCGCCAAACTGTGCAACAACATGGTGCTGGCCGTCCAGCAGATCGCCATCGGGGAGGCGTTCGTACTGGCCGACAAGCTCGGCCTGCCTGCGCAGTCGCTGTTCGACGTCATCACCGGGGCGACCGGCAACTGCTGGGCGGTGCACACGAACTGTCCGGTACCCGGCCCCGTCCCGACCTCACCGGCCAACAACGAATTCAAACCCGGGTTCGCCACCGCGCTGATGAACAAGGACCTGGGCCTGGCCATGGCCGCGGTGGCGTCGGCGGGATCCTCGGCGCCACTCGGTACGCACGCCGCCGAGATCTACGCCGAATTCGCCCGGGAGCACGGCGACAAGGACTTCAGCGCGATCATCGAGACGCTGCGCGGCTGACGGCGCAGCGCCCGGCGCGCCGATCAGGCGGCCGACGGGCGGCGCGAATCCTGCCACCTGTCGTGCGCGCGCTGGCAGTCGGCCACCCTCTTCGGCGCGCCGACGGTGTCGTCGGAGTCGATCAGCACGGTGGCCATCCCCGCCACGGTGGCGAGGCGCTGATTCGCCGGCGACCCGGCGAACGCCAGCGAATCGGCTGCCGAAGCACCGAGTTCGGCGAGCGCCGCGCGGTACAGGTCCTCGGCCGGTGCGTCGTCGGTGGTCACGATGGCGCCGACGACGCCGTCACCGACGAGCTGGCGCACCAGCGGCTCGACCCAGGCGTGATTGCCGGTGCTGACGATCCCGATGCCGATGCCCGCGCCGAACGCCTCGGCGATCAGCTCGACCAGCCCGGCTCGGGGGGCGATGTCGGCGTCGAGGATCGTCTCGGCCAGGATCATCTCCTTGGTCGCGCAGATCTCGTCGACGAGCAGCTCGGCCAGCACGTCACACTCGGTGCTCACCCCGCGCTTGCGAAGTTCGGCGGCCACCCGGCGCCGTTCGTCGCTGAGCGCCATCAGCTGCCGGTACCGCGCCTCCGACCAGGTGAACCCGAGGTTGAGCTCGGTGAAGGCGGCGTTGAAGGCCGGGCGGTGCCCGGCGTTCTCGATGTCGGCGAGCGCGTCGAGGTCGAAGATCAGCGCACGCAACGGCTGCACTCTGGTTTCGCTGGGCTGGGGCCAATCCCACCAGAATCGACCGGCTCGCCAAGCTCTCTGAGGTGTGGGCTGCACGATGTCATCGTGGCGCAGATCACATCGTCGACACCTCCCCCATGTGGGGGATTCGGCGCGCCAAGTTGCCCTCCAATAGGCTATACCCCCGCATAAGCTGGGGTCATGGGTTCAGCCCCACCGGTGCGGATCGTCCTGGTAGACGACCATGAAATGGTCATCGAGGGGCTCAAGGCGATGCTGGCGTCCTTCGACAGCCGGGTGACGGTGGTGGGCCAGGCGGTCGGTGCCGACCGGGTGGTCAGTGTGGTCAGCGACCTCGATCCCGACATCGTGCTCTGCGACGTCCGGATGCAGGGATCCAGCGGCCTGGACGTGTGCCAGCAACTCCGGGAACGCGATCCGCAGCGCAAGGTGGTGATGCTGTCGGTCTACGACGACGAGCAGTACCTGTTCCAGGCGCTGCGGGTGGGCGCCGCCGGCTATCTGCTCAAGAGCATCAGCAGCGAGGAGCTGGTACGCCAGCTGGAGTTCGTGCACAGCGGTGAGACCGCGATCGACCCGGGGATGGCGGCCCGGGCGGTCGACACAGCGGCCCGCATCCAGCGCGCCGAGTTCTGGCCCGGCGCCCGCCAGGGCCTGACACAGCGGGAGAGCGAGATCCTGGCCCTGGTGGTCAACGGGCTGTCCAACCGGGCCATCGCCGCCAAGCTGGTGATCGGTGACGAGACCGTCAAGACACACCTGAGCTCGATCTACCGCAAGCTCGGCGTCAGCGACCGCACCGGCGCCGTGGCCACCGCGCTGCGAGAGGGCATCTACCAGTGAAACCCCGTCCGCTGCTGGCCGCCGACCGCGAGTTGGCCCTGCTGCGGGCGCTGATCCAGGCGGCCTCCAGCGGTCCGGGGGTGGAGCCGCTGGCCGCGGCGGCCGCCCGGATGATCACCGCGGCCACCGACAGCGACGTGTGTTTCGTGCATGTCCTCGACGACACCGAACGATCGCTGACGCTGGCCGGCGCGACGCCCCCGTTCGACGCCGAGGTCGGCAAGATCAGGTTGCCGCTCGGCCAGGGCATCTCGGGGTGGGTGGCCAGTCACCGCGAGCCAGTGGTCATCCGCAACGACAAGGAGTCCGATCCGCGCTACCTTCCGTTCCAGTCCCTGCGCGGCCGCGACTTCACCTCGATGGTGTCGGTGCCGATGGAGACCGATCCCGGCGGACTGGTCGGGGTGCTTAACGTGCACACCGTGGCCCAGCGCGAATTCGGCGACCGGGACGTCGAGCTGCTGCTGGTCATCGGCCGGCTCATCGCCGGCGCGATGCACCAGGCCCGGCTGCACCGCCAGCTGGTGGCCCGCGAACGCGCGCACGAGAACTTCGTGGAACAGGTCATCGAAGCCCAGGAACTCGAGCGGCGCCGGCTGGCCGGCGACATCCACGACGGCATCTCCCAGCGGCTGGTCACGCTGGCCTACCGGCTCGACGCCGCGGCGCAGGCCGCGAAGTCTGCGATGTCCCAGGATTCCGGGACCGACCGTTCGGGGCTGACCGAGCAGCTCGACCGGGCACGCGAGCTGGCCGAGCTGACCCTGCAGGAGGCCAGAGCCGCGATCAGCGGCCTGCGCCCCCCGGTGCTCGACGATCTCGGGCTGTCCGGCGGGTTGGCCAGTCTGGCGCGCTCCATTCCGCAGGTTTCGGTGGACACCGACCTCGCCGACATCCGGCTGGCCGACCACATCGAGCTGGCGCTCTACCGCATCGCCCAGGAGTGCCTGCAGAACGTCGTCAAGCACGCCCGGGCCAGCGGCGCGCGGCTGACGTTCGCGGTGGAGTCCGGCGAACACGGCGAGGTCGCCAGGCTGGAGATCGTCGACGACGGCGTCGGTTTCGACACCCTGGAGCATCCGCTCGGCGGCGACGAGATGGGTGGATACGGATTGCTGTCGATGGCGGAGCGCGCCGAGATCGTCGGCGGCCGGCTCAACATCCGGTCGCGGCCGGGCTCAGGCACCGCGGTCACCGCGCTGATCCCGGTGCCCGCGCCCCAGTGAGCAATCAGAAGTCGCCGGCGCTGTGGCGCAGCGTCTGGATCGACGCCGCCAGCGCGCGCAGCTCGTCGTCGGACATCCCGATGTCGGCGAACACGTCGTCGTTGAGCGTCACGGTCGCATCCTCGACCGTCGACCGGCCCAGGTCGGTGATCCCGACCAGCGTGGTCCGCCCGTCGGTCGGGTGCGGGATCCGCTCGACCAGGCCGTCGGATTCCAGCCGCCGGATCGCGTGGGTGACGCTGGTGACGTGCACCTGCAGCCGGTCGGAGGCCTTGGTGATCGGAAGCGCCCCGCTGCGGCTGAACGCCAGCAGCCGAAGCAGCTCGTAGCGCGAGAAACTCAGATCGTAGGGGCGCAGCGCGGTCTCGACCCGGGCCAGCAGGATCTGGTGGGCGCGCATCACCGAGGTGACGGCCACCATGCCGTCGGCGACTCCGCCCCACCCGCTGCGTTCCCAGTTGGTGCGTGCGACCGCGATCGGGTCGGGCTTGTCGGGCTTGTCCGCGGCAGGCTGGGAGGGCACGCGAATCAGGCGGCGAGCGTCAGGATGCGGGGGCCGTCGTCGGTGACGGCCACGGTGTGCTCCCAGTGCGCCGCACGTGACCCGTCGGCGGTCACCACCGTCCAGCCGTCGTCGAGCACCACCGTCTTGGTCGTCCCGAGGGTGAGCATCGGTTCGATGGCCAGCACCGAGCCCGCAGCCAGGTGCGGTCCCCGTCCGGGTGCGCCCTCGTTGGGCAGGAACGGGTCCATGTGCATCTGACGCCCGATCCCGTGGCCGCCGTAGCCGGCGACGATCCCGAAGCTGCGGTCGTAGCGCGCCTCGGCGTCCCGGGTGCCGAGCTCGATGGCGTGTGAGACGTCGGTGAGCCGGTTTCCCGGCATCATGGCCGCGATGCCGGCCTCCATGGATTCGCGCGTCGCCCGCGACAGGTTCTCGTCCACGTCGATGAGCGCACCGACGCCGAAGGTGAACGCCGAGTCGCCGTGCCAGCCGTCGAGGATGGCGCCGCAGTCGACGGACACCAGGTCCCCGGCCGCCAGCTTCTCCGTCGCCGACGGGATGCCGTGCACGACGCGGTCGTTCACCGAGGAACAGATGCTGGCCGGGAAGCCGTGGTAGCCGAGGAACGAGGGCACCCCGCCGCCGTCCCGGATGACCGACTCGGCGACCTGGTCGAGTTCGAACGTGGACACCCCGGGCGCTGCGGCCCGGTGCACCGCGGCGAGCGCCGCCGCGACGAGCGCTCCGGCGGCGGCCATCGCGTCCAGCTCCCCGGCGCTGCGCTGGGGCACGATCTTACGGCCACGCAGGCCGGGCAGAGAGACCATTTGGTGTCAGCGGCCGAGCGCCTTGAGCGCCCGGGCGAACACCTCGTCGAGCTCGCCGACGGCGTCGACGGTCACCAGGCTGTCGCTGTAGTAGTCCAGCAGCGGCGCGGTCTCGTCCCGGTAGACCTTGAACCGGTTGCGGATGACGTCCTCGGTGTCGTCGGCACGGCCGCGTCCCTTCAGTCGGGTGACGAGCTCCTCTTCGGGCACCCGGAACTCGAGCACCGCGTCGAGCGACAGGCTGCGCTTCTTCAGCATCTCGTCGAGCGCCTTGGCCTGCTCCACCGAGCGGGGGAAGCCGTCCAGGATGAACCCGCCGGCCGCGTCGTCGTCGTCGAGCCGGTCGTCGACCAGCGCATTGGTCAGCGTCGCGGGCACCAGGTCGCCGGCGTCGAGGTACTTCTTGGCCTCCAGGCCCAGCTCGGTGCCGTTGCTGATGTTGTAGCGGAACAGGTCACCGGTGGAGATCTGGGGGATCTCGAGCTTGTCCGCCAGCTTCTCGGCCTGGGTGCCTTTGCCCGCCCCCGGCGGTCCCAACAACACGATTCTCACTTGAGGAACCCTTCATAGTTGCGCTGCATGAGCTGGCTTTCGATTTGCTTCACCGTGTCCAGACCAACGCCGATCATGATCAGCACCGCGGTGCCGCCGAACGGCAGGTTCTGTACCGAACCGGTGTTGCCGACCTGGAGGAACAAGTTCGGTAGGACCGCGATGCTACCCAGGTAGATCGACCCCGGCAGGGTGATCCTGGAGAGCACGAACCGCAGGTAGTCCGCGGTCGGTTTGCCAGGCCGGATGCCCGGGATGAATCCGCCGTACTTCTTCATCTCGTCGGCACGCTCGTCGGGGTTGAACGTGATCGAGACGTAGAAGTAGGTGAAGAACACGATCAGGCCGAAGTAGAAGGCGATGTACACCGGGTCGGCGGGGTTGGTGAGGTAGTCCGCCACGAAGGACTGCCACCAGCCGGTGCTCGGGCTGTCGCTGGCGCTGGTGACCAGCTGGGTGATCAGGTGCGGAATGTAGATCAGCGACGACGCGAAGATGACCGGGATGACGCCGGCCTGGTTGACCTTCAGCGGCAGGTAGGTCGAGGTGCCGCCGTACATGCGCCGGCCGACCATGCGCTTGGCGTACTGGACCGGGATGCGGCGTTGGCCCTGCTCGACGAACACGACGCCGACGATGATGATGAACGTCGCGATGCACACCAGGGTGAAGACCATGCCGCCACGGCTGTCCAGGATGGACTTGCCCTCGCCGGGGATGGCGGCGGCGATGCTGGCGAAGATCATCAGCGACATGCCGTTGCCGACTCCGCGCTCGGTCACCAGCTCGCCCATCCACATCACCAGCGCCGCGCCTGCGGTCATCACGATGACCATGGTGGCCAGGGTGACGAAGTTCAGGCCCTGGCTCTGGCCCTGGATGATGTCCAGCGAGCAGCCCTGCAGCAGGCCGCCGTTGGCCGCCAGCGCGACGACGCTGGTGGCCTGCAGCAGCGCCAGGGCGATGGTCAGGTACCGGGTGTACTGGGTGAGTTTGGCCTGTCCCGCCTGACCCTCTTTGCGCAGCTGCTCGAAGCGCGGGATCACCACGCCCAGCAGCTGCACGATGATGCTCGCGGTGATGTAGGGCATGACGCCCACCGCGAACACCGACAGCTGCAGCAGGGCGCCGCCGGAGAACAGGTTGATCAGCGAATAGATCTGCCCGGACTCGCCGCCGGTGGCCTGGGTGATGCACTGCTGGACGTTGGGGTAGTTCACCCCGGGCGACGGAATCGAGGCGCCGACCCGATAGAGGAGAACGATGCCCAGCGTGAACAGGATCTTTCGCCTCAGGTCGACCGTTCGCAGTGATGAGATGAAAGCCGAGAGCACTCTTTCCTCCTGCACGGCCGAGTAACGATCGCGGCGTGCTCTGTGGCTGGCGTGACCAGCGTCGTGGTTAAGTCGTGTGCGCGACGGGACCGGCAGGTATATGGCCTGCGCAGGTCACGCGTTCAAACAGTCTACGAGACTAACAGTTGCATCTCCGTTGGCCCGAATCCGATCCCTATTCGACGGGTACAGTTGTGGCAGGTCATTAAGCCACCTAACTAACAGGTGGCCGGGACCGCACCGCAAACACAAGGACACACAGATGCCACGAACCGAGAACGACACCTGGGACCTCGCCTCCAGCGTCGGCGCGACCGCCACGATGGTCGCCGCCGCACGGGCGGTGGCCAGCCGCGCCGACACACCGGTCATCGACGATCCGTTCGCGGCCCCACTGGTGCGCGCGGTCGGTCACGATTTCTTCACCCGGCTGGCCTCCGGCGAGCTGAGCGCGGCCGAACTGGACGGTGAGGACGGCGCCAATCCGGTGGGCATGAGGCGGTTCGCCGACGGCATGGCCGCGCGCACCCGGTTCTTCGACGACTTCTTCGCCGACGCGATCGCCGCGGGCGTCCGGCAGGCCGTCATCCTGGCCTCCGGTCTCGACGCCCGCGCCTACCGGCTGCGCTGGCCGGCGGACATGGTGGTCTACGAGGTCGACCAACCCGAGGTGATCGAGTTCAAGGCGACGACGCTGGCAGGTCTCGGCGCCGAGCCGACGACCACGCTGCGCACCGTCGGCATCGACCTGCGCCAGGACTGGCCCGCCGCGCTGGCCGCCGCCGGCTTCGACGCGTCCGCTCCGACGGCATGGATCGCCGAGGGCCTGCTGGGCTATCTGCCGCCGGACGGGCAGGACCGGCTGCTCGACCAGATCAGCGAGCTCAGCTCCCCCGGCAGCCGGCTGGCCGCCGAAGGCGTTCCGGGCAACCAGGACGTCGACGAGGAGCAGGTGCGCGAGCGGATGAAGGAGTCCACCGAGCGCTGGCGCGGCCAGGGCTTCGACCTCGATTTCTCCGAACTGGTGTTCCTCGGTGAGCGCGCCGACGTACCCGACTTCCTCAGGGCTCGGGGGTGGGTCGTCGCCGCGACGCCGACCAACGATCTGCTGCGCCGCTACGGGTTGGCCCCGCTGGACGACGACGAGGGATTCGCCGACGTCCGCTATGTCTCGGCGAGCAGATGACGGTGCGCACCGACGGTGACAGCTGGGACCTGGCCTCCAGCGTGGGTGCCACGGCGACGTCGGTGGCCGCGTCCCGGGCGCTGGCCAGCCGCCAGCCCGACCCCTTGATCGACGACCCCTACGCGGCCACGCTGGTCAAGGCGGTGGGGCTGCCCCACTTCGTCAGGATGGCCGACGGTCAGCTCGCCACCGACGCCGACCCGCTGTTCACCACCCGGCAGATGTGCGAGCACGTCGCGGTGCGGACCCGGTTCTACGACGACCTGTTCGCCGGCGCGGTCGCCGCCGGGGTGCGCCAGGCGGTGATCCTGGCCTCCGGTCTGGACACCCGCGCCCACCGGCTGAGCTGGCCGGCCGGCACCGTGTTGTTCGAGATCGACCAGCCCGACGTCATCGAGTTCAAGACGCGCGTCCTCACCGAGGCCGGCGCGGCGCCGGCCGCCGAGCTCAGGACCGTCGGTGTCGATCTGCGCGACGACTGGGCGCAGGCTCTGCTCGACGGCGGCTTCGACCCGGCCCGGCCGACCGCGTGGATCGCCGAGGGCCTGCTCATCTATCTGCCCGCCGAGGCGCAGGACCGGCTGCTGGACGGCATCACCGCACTGTCGGCCCCGGGCAGCCGGCTGGCCACCGAGCACATGGATCCCAAGGCGCTGACCGGCGACTGGGCCAAGGCCATGACCGAGCGGGGCCGCCGCCACGGCAGCGACATCGACCTGGAAGCTCTGTTCTACACCGGTGCGCGTAACTCCGCGGCCGACCATCTGCGTGCGCGAGGATGGTCGGTGACCGTGCAGCCGAACGTGGCTGCCTACACCGCCCACGGGTTCGACCCGCCCGCCGATGAGCTGCTCGCGATGACCGGAGACTCCGGCTGGTTGACCGCCCGGCTCGGACAGGAGCACTGATGGCACGCACCGACGACGACACGTGGGACCTGGCTTCCAGCGTGGGGGCGACCGCCACCATGGTCGCGGCGGCGCGGGCACTGGCCAGCGCGGCACCGGAGCCGCTCATCGACGACCCGTTCGCCGCCCCGCTGGTGCGCGCGGTCGGCATGGACTTCTTCACCAAGATGCTCGACGGCGAACTGGACCTGTCCCAGCTGCCCGACGCCTCGCCGGAACGACTGCGGGCGATGATCGACGCGATGGCCTCGCGCACCAAGTTCTTCGACGACCGCTGCGTGGCCTCCACCGAAGCCGGGGTGCGCCAGGTGGTGATCCTGGCCTCGGGGCTGGACTCGCGGGCCTACCGGCTGCCGTGGCCGGACGGCACCGTGGTCTATGAGCTCGACCAGCCCGAGGTGATCGCGTTCAAGACCCGGACCCTGGACGCCATCGGCGCGGCACCCACATCGATCCGCCACCCCGTTGCGGTCGATCTGCGTGAGGACTGGCCGGCGGCGCTGCAGTCGGCCGGGTTCGACACCTCCTGCCCCACCGCCTGGCTCGCCGAAGGACTGCTGATCTATCTGCCGCCCCAGGCGCAGGACCGGTTGTTCGACCAGATCACCGCGCTGTCCGCGCCGGGAAGCACGGTCTCCACCGAATACGCGCCCGGGATCATGGACTTCGACGCCGAGAAAGCCCGAGCGATGTCGGCGCCGCTGCGCGAACACGGGCTTGACATCGACATGGCGTCGCTGGTCTACGCCGGCGAGCGCAGCCACGTGATGGAGTACCTGGCCGGGTCCGGCTGGCAGGTCTGCGGTGTCACCCGCGACGAGCTGTTCGCGCGGTACGGCCTGACACCACCGGCCGACCGCGACGACACCGATCCGCTCGGCGAGATCGTCTACGTGGGAGCCGAACTGGCGAGCTAGGCCACCCGCGTCGGGTTGAGTTCGGCCAGCGCGTCCTCACACACACCGGCGAAGGCCAGCACCAGCTGGTCGGCCGACCACGGCCCGACGATCTGCAGCCCCACCGGCAGCCCGCGCGCCGACAAGCCGATCGGGATCGAGATCGCTGGCTGGCCGGAGATGTTGAACGGGTAGGTGTAGGGAGTCCACGTCGCCCACGGCAGCGCCGCGTCGGCCTGACCACCGTCGGGCACCTCGGCCTCGGCGGCGAAAGCCGTCAACGGCATCGTCGGCATCACCAGCAGGTCGACCTCGTCGAACAGGCCGAACGCCCATTCGTTGAACACCCGGCGCTGTTGCATGACGGCGAAGAAGTCGGCCAGCGAGTAGTCCAGGGCGAGCTCGCTGAGCCGGGCCAGCGCCGGATCCATCAGGTCGCGGTGCTCCCGCACCACCTCGGCGAACCCCAGCCCCCGGCCGGTGACCCAGAGCGCTTCGAAGGTCTCCAACGGGGCGGCGCGGTCCAGCACCAGCTCCCGACGGTCGCCCGCACCCGCGTCGTCCAGCAGGACCAGTGCGGCCTCGAACACGTCGGCGACCTCGGCGTCAGGAGCCTGGCCGAACGGTTCACGCACCACCCCGACCCGCGGCACACCGCCGGACGGCGCCGGGATGCGGTGCGCCCCGGCCGACTGCGGATCCCGGGCATCGGGCCCCTGGGTGATCGCCAGCACCGCCGCCGCATCCTCGACGTGTCTGGTCAGCGGTCCGGCATGGGAGAGGTTCTCGTTGACGGTGCCCGGCCACACCGGGATGGCCCCCAGCGTCGGCTTCAGACCCACCGCCCCGCAGAACGATGCCGGAATCCGGATCGATCCGCCGGCGTCGGTCCCGGTGGCGATCGGCACCGCGCCGGTGGCCACGGTCGCCCCCGATCCGGCGCTCGACCCGCCGGTGTTGCGGGTGGTGTCCCACGGATTGCGGGTCACGCCGGTGCGCGGCGAGTTCCCGACCCCCTTCCAGCCGAACTCGGGTGTGGTGGTGCGCCCGATGATCACCGCACCCGCATCCTCGAGCCGCGCGATCATCGGCGACGATTCGCAGGCCGGCGCGTCGGAGGTGGTCAGTGAGCCCTTCCAGCAGGGTTGACCGGCGATGTACATGTTGTCCTTGGCGGCGATCGGAACGCCGTGAACAACGCTGCGCACCAACCCGTTGCGCACCTCGGCCTCACGTTGCGCGGCGACCTCGCGGGCTCGTTCGGGCAGCAATGCGGCGTAGGCGTTGACCCCCGGCTCCGCGGCGGCCGCGATGTCGAGCGCGCACTCGGCGAGCTGCACCGGGGAGAGTTCACCGGCTGCCACCCGGCGACCGAGCGCCACCGCGCTGGATCGGCGATAGTCGTCGGCGCTGATCTCGGCGTAACTCATCGGCTCGGCACCGCAGTCCAGGCAGCGCAGAACCGGTCGACCCAGCCGGCCGGCACCGAGGTGCTCACCTTGACGAAGCGTTCCCCGAACATCGGTGACTGATAGGTGCCGGGACGGATGAAGACCCCAGCCCGGTCGAGGATCTCGGCGCACAGCGCATCGGCGGACCAGCCCGTGTCGGTGATGTCGATGGCCAGGAAGTTGCCCTGCGAACGCGGCACCACCACCGACCCGCGGCCCGACTCGGCGACCGTCCGTTCCACCGCATCGAGGTTGCGCCGGTTGGTATCCCGCAACTGGGCCAGCCACCGGTCCCGGATCCGCAGGCCGGCGATCGCGGCGCGCTGGCCCATGATGCCCGCACCGAGCGGATTGGGCGGTACGGCCATCAGTTCGTCGAGCAGATCCGGCGCGGCGACCACCGCGCCCACCCGCAGGCCTGCCAAACCGAGCCATTTGGAGAAGCTGTAGGTGGTGAAGGTCCGCTCCGGGTACATCGGCGCGGCCAACGTGTGGGAGTCGGCGAAGTGCCGGTAGGTGGTGTCGTGGATCAGGTAGGAGTCGGTGCTGCGGGCCACCTCCACGATGTCGGCGAGTTCGGCTGCGGTGTAGGAGCCCCCGAGCGGGTTGAGCGGGTCGATCAGGTAGATCACCGAGTTGGGTTCGATGACCCGCGCGATCTGTTCGGCACTGAGCAGGGCACCGGGCTGGTCGTAGACCGCCAGCCTGGTCACGGGCACGCCGGCGACCGACACGAACCGACCCGGCCACGGCCAGCCGGGATCGCTGGTGATCATCCGGGAGACCCTCGGCGCCAACGTCGTACACACGTGATGGAGTCCGGCCACCGCACCGTCGACGACCCACGCCCGGAACCCGGGCAACGCGAGGTCCTCGACGATCAGTTCCCGGAGTTCGGCGAAGCCGGCCGGCGGGGCGTACAGCTGGAACTCGCGGCGGGCCGCGCTGTCGGCCAGCGCCTGCAGGACTTCGGGCGCGGGCGGGAGGTGGGTGGTGTTCTGGCCCATCCAGATCACGTCGTCGCGCGCGAGCAACGCCTCGAACGACGGCGGCGCGGGGCTGGTCATGGTGTCCTTTTCCGTCATCAAACGACAATCCCTTCGACGATGCGTGGCCTGCCGTCGAAATACACAGTGGCGTCGCGCATCACACAGTCCAGATGGGCCACCGCGTTGACGAGACCGCCATAGGCGATCGAGTTCCCGAACGCGACGTGCGCACTGCCGAAGACCGATTCGGTTTCCAGGGCCACACCGCACACCCGGCCGCGGGGGTTCAGCCCGATCGCCACCTCGGCGAGGTTGGTCATCTGCGGGTCGGCGCAGCGATCGATCATCTCGACCAGCCGCTGCGCCTCGTCGCCGTCGGTGCCGACCAGAGCACCGTCACGCAGGTGCAGCGCCGACTCGGCGGCACTGGGGCCCGGGCCCATGAACAGGTAGTCACCGTCGACGACGACCACTCCCGAGCTCGAAGCCTCCACCGGTGCTGTGCCGGCCTCGATGTCGGGCGGTGCCATGTAGGCGCCTCGGTCCCGGGCGATGCCGGTCAGCGGCCGACCACGGCGCCCCCGGATCGAGCCGGACAGATCGGTGCCCGCCGGCGTGGTGACCCGGTAGGTGTCGGCCTGCTCCCACATCGCCGCGACGGCGTGGGCGTCGGCGGCGATCTGGTCGAAGTCGACGTCGTAGGGACCGCCCTTGCGAAAGGTGTCGACGGTGACCCCGGGCATGGCCAGGTAGCGGGTACCCGCGTCGGTGGCTGCCCGGCGCGCCCGGCTGGAGCCGATGAACACCGAGGTCAACTCGATGGCCGCGTCGACCTCCAGCAGCGCCGCCGCGGCCTGCGGGGTCGGCTCCGAGCCGGGAACGACGTAGCGGGGCACGATCACGACCCGTGTTCGCGCACCGCGCGCGTCCAACCCGTAGGACAGCCCTGCGATGACCGCCGGGTCGCTGCCGCCGTCGATCAGCAACGCGACCGTCTCGTTGGCATCAACGCCCAGGCAGGTGTCGAGCACCCGCGACAGCGTCGATTCGGGCAGCACCTCCATCGAGGTCACTCCGCCGCGACCTCGGCCAGCGATTTGACGGTCTGGATCCGGGATTGCACGGTGTCGGTGGTGGGGAACGCGGCCAGACACTCGATGCCAAGTTCAGACATGGTCTTGAGGTGCTCGCGCGCGACGGCTTTGTTGCCGCACAGCGACATCCGGCGGACGAAGTCGTCGGGCAGCATCCTGGCCGCGGACTTGGCCTCCTGGAACTCGCCGCCGGCGTAGGCCGCCTTGACCCGCTCGGCGAGTTCGTCGGGCAGTCCGGCCAGCCGGCAGTATTCCGGCGCGGTCTGCGGGAACCATGCCGCGATGCTGCGCCCGGCCTCCAGCGCGAACTCCTCGTCGTCGTGTATCGCGCCGTATCCGAACACCGTGATGGCCGGCCGGCGGTCCCGGCCGGCGATCTCGGCGCCGCGTTCGATGTGGCTGATTGCGTATTGCAGGCCTTCGGGGTGCAGGCCGGCGAGCAGGATGACACCGTCGGCAACCCGCCCGGCCAGCTCAAGGGTCTTCGGCCCGCTGGCCGACACGTAGAGCGGCATCTCGACCGGCGCACCGTGCCGGATGTGCCCATGGTCCAACGTGAATCCGCTGGCTTGCCAGGTCACTTCCTCGCCGCTCCACAACCGCCGTGTCGCGGTGATCGCGTCCTCGAGCCGGGCCAGTCTCGCCGGGCGGTACCCCAGCGCGAGCAGCGGCCGGTCGCCGGCTCCGATCCCGTAGCGGAACCGCCCGCCGGAGATCTCGTGCTGGGTGGCCGCGGCCACCGCGCCGATCGCGGGGTGGCGGGTCACCGGGTTCGTCACGGCGGTCCCGATGGACATCGATGTCGAGTTCAGCGCCGCCAGCGTCGCGAAGGAGTAGCAGCACTTGGCGTGCAGGGAGGAGTCGGTCAGCCAGAGCTCGTCGACGCCCCAGCTCTCGATGTCGCTGACGATGCCGCCGAATTCGGCGGCCGAATAGACCGGTTGCAGTGCGGCTCCCACGCGCATGGTGAGGGTCCCTTCTCGAATCTCAGGAGGCGGCGAGGCTCAGCGCGGCGAACACGGCATACGCCCGGGCCGCCTCGACGATCTCCTCGATGGTCAGATGTTCGTTGGCGGCGTACACCGGTTCGGCGCCGGGCCCGAAGATGATCGTCGGAACCCGGTGACCCACACTCGATGTGTCCCCCAGCCAGTTACCCACCGACACCGGCGACTCCCGTCCCCGCACGGCGGCCAGAGCGCGGATCATGTTCTGGGTCACCTCGTCGTCGCGACCGACGAGGTAGCCGTCCTTGACGTCGGCGAGGACGACATCGGCCTGGAAGCGCGAGTCACGCTTCTTCGCCTCGGCCAGGCAGCGGTCGATCTCGGCACGCACCTGTTCGACGGTGACGCCGGGTTGCGGCCTGCAGTCGACCCGGATGACGCACTCGTCGGGGATCATCGAGGGCCCTCCGGGTGGCAGCCCGCCGTAGACCCGGCCCGGGGCCATGAAGGTCTCGGCTCCGAAGAGCTCGAGCACCCAGTCCTCGAGTTCGGGTTGCAGCCTCGAGGCGTCCAACTCGATGATCGCATGAGCGGCAAGGAGGTTGGCGTTGATCGCCATCGGCTTGTGGCACGTGTGCGCACTGAGGCCGCGTACGGTGATGTCGAAGTAGTACCGCCCGCGATGCCCCAGATAGACCTGGCTGCCCGAGCACTCGCCGAGCACGGCGAGGTCGGCGTCGTGGCTGGCGAAGTATTCGATGGCGCCACGCTGGTCGCCCATGTGGTCGACCACACCGGCGAATGCCAGCCGGCCACTCATCGGGATTCCGCTGGCACGCAGCGCTTCCATCGCGACGACCTGGCACACCAGCGCCGCCTTCATGTCCATGATCCCCTGGCCGTAGATCGCGCCGTCGATCATCGCGCCGGAGAACGGCTCGGTGATCGTCCAGCCGTGTGACGGCGGCTTGGTGTCGAGGTGCCCGGTCAGCACCACGGTCCTGCCGCCGTCACCGAAATCGATGTGGCCGGTGGCATTCGGCCGGTCCGGCAGAGCCGGCTGCAGCTCGGCGCCATCGAAGCCCGACGTGCGCATCATGTTCACCAGGTACTCGGAGAACCCTCGTTCGTCGCCCAGCACGCTGGGGATCCGGCAGATCTCCTGCACGGTGGTCAGCAGCCGGTCGATGTCGAGGTTCTCGTCGATGGCGGCCAGCGCCTGCCCTTCAGATACCGCAGTCACACACTTCTCCTCCTTGATTAACGTTAATGTATGACGCGGGCGCACACGGCGTCAAACTGCTTCCCAGACCTCAATTATGCGTCTCATCAGCGCTTTTCATTCAGTCGATGGTTAGGTAACGAGGATTTTTCATGCGTGAAACCTGATGTCTTTGGACGTTGGAATATCATATTCCTGATCTTGCACATTTCGCCTTGGAGGCCCCCAACCCATGATGAAGTCCACCCGGGCTGCGGTCGTCGCAGCCACCGCCAGTGCGCTCCTACTCGCCGGCTGCTCGTCGGACTCGGGCTCGAGTAGCTCGACCGCCGAGTCCGCCGAGTCCGGCGGGACCACCGCGGCGACGCTGATGCTGCCGTTTCCGCGCGGGATCTTCTGGACGCCGCTGCTCGTCGCCGAGAACCAGGGCTACTTCGCCGACCAGGGCCTCGACCTCACGATCGAAGAAGCCGACGGCTCGGGATTCGTCACGCAGCAGCTGATCTCCGGCGGAGTCGACTACGGATTCGCCGGCGCCGCCAGCGCCGTGGTCGCGGCCGAACGGGACCCCAACCTCCGGATCATGATGTGCTACCCGGCGAGCAACATCTTCATCATCGTCACCCCGGAGGGGTCGGAGGTGTCCTCGATCGCCGACCTGCAGGGACGCACCCTGGGAATCACCGAAGCAGGCGGTGGCGAAGAACCGATCGTCAACGCCGCCCTGGCCGAGGCGGGCCTGGAACCCAACACCGATGTCACGCTGCTGCCCATCGGCGGCGCCGGGCCACAGTCGTTGACGGCGCTGCAGGACGGAACCGTCGACGCCTACGCGACCAGTTTCGCCGACCTTGCGACGTTCACCGCCGCGGGCAACAACTTCACCGACATCACCCCCGAGTCGCTGGACGTGATCCCGGGCGACTGCATGGTGACCACCAAAGACGTCCTCGACGATCCCGCCAGGCGCGAGGTCGCGGTGGGGATCGCCCGCGCGTTCACCATGGGAGCCGCGTTCACCGAGGCCAACCCGGAGGGAGCGCTGGACATCGTCTGCTCGGCGGTGCCCGAGGAATGCACCGACATGAACTACGCCCAGGTCTACTTCGACGAGGTGGTCCGCTACTCCGGCGGCTACCAGCCCGACATGCTCTACGGCGTGGTCAGCCCCGACGGCTGGGACACCACGGTCGACGTGCTCACCGGATCGGGTGTCATCGAGGGCACGGTCGATCCGGGCACCGTGGCCACCGGTTCCGACATCACCGAGGTCCAGACCGAGTACTCCGAAATCGACCTCCCCGCAGTGAACGAGGATGCTCAGCAGTATGCGCCGTGACACCACCTCGACCCGGATCCCGCCCCGACCCGCTGACGTCAGCGGTTCGGCGATCCGGGTCGAGGGGGTGACCAAGGTCTACGCCAGTGACAGTGGGCCGGTCGCCGCCCTCGACCCGATCGACATCGAAGTCCGCGACGGAGAGTTCGTCTCCCTGCTCGGACCGAGCGGCTGCGGCAAGTCCACGCTGCTGCACATCATGGCCGGGCTCACCGAGGCCACCGCGGGCACCGTGACGATCGGAGGGACGCCGAGCCGCGCGGACCGATCCGATGTCGCCATCATGCTGCAACGACCGGTGCTGTTCCCCTGGAAGAACGTGCTGCACAACGTCATGCTGCCGGCCCGGCTGCAGGGCCACGACGAGACCGCTGCGACCGAGGCCGCGATGCACTACCTCGAACTCACCGGGCTCACCGACTTCGCGCACAAACGGGTGTGGGAGCTCTCCGGCGGGATGAAGCAGCGCGTCAGCCTCGCCCGGGCACTGGCCACCGACCCGCCGGTCCTGCTGATGGACGAGCCGTTCTCGGCACTCGACGAATTCACCAGGGAGCGGCTCAACGTCGAGCTCGCGCGGCTGCACAGCGAGCACAGCCGCACCACCGTGTTCGTCACCCACAACATCGCCGAGGCGGTGCTGCTGTCCGACCGGATCGTGACCATGCGGCCCAGGCCCGGCGGCGTGGTCGACATCATCGACATCGAGCTGCCCCGACCCCGTACCACCGCGCTGGCGTCCTCCCCGGCGGCCGGCGACCTCGCCGCCAAGGTGCGCGAGTCGATCAACGCGTATCTGTGAAGGAAAGACCGTGAATTCGCCTGTCACCACGGAACAGACTGCCCAGCCCGCCCCGACGGCAGACAACGGGGCGCCACCGCGGCGAAGCCGGATCCCCACCGCGTGGCGGGCCGTCTGGCCACCGACCGCGGTGATCCTCGCGATCCTCGCGGTGTGGGAGGTCGTGGTGTCCCTCAACTGGGTCAACCCGATCATCCTGCCCGCGCCCTCGGCGATCGCGACCAGCCTGGCCGCCATGATCACCGAACCGTTCTTCTGGGAGGCCGCCCAGGCGACGATCACCGAAACACTCGTCGGTTTCGCGATCGGCGTCGCGGCTGCCTGGGTGCTGGGAACCCTGCTGGGGATGTCCGATCTGGCCCGGCGCGGCCTCTACCCGATCGTCGTGGCGTTCCAGATCACCCCGCGGATCGCCTTCGCGCCGATCTTCTTGACCTGGTTCGGTTTCGGCCTCGAGTCCAAGATCGTGATGGCCGCGACGATCTGCTTCTTTCCGCTTCTGCTCAATGTCCTGGTCGGCATGGAGACCGTGGACAAGGATGCCCGCACGCTGATGCGTTCCTTCGGCGCCAGCCGCTGGCAGGAATACCGCGAGCTCACGCTGCCCTCGTCGCTGCCGCTGATTCTCGCCGGGGTCAAGAACGCCGTGACACTGGCGCTGATCGGGGCGATCGTCGCCGAGTTCGTCGGCGCCTCGGTGGGAATGGGCGTGCTGTCCAAGACATTCAGTTTTCAGCTGGATGTGGCCTCGTCGTTCGCCGTCATCATCGCCTTGATGTTCTTCGGGCTGGCGCTCTACGGCCTGGTGGAACTGATCGACAAGAAACTCGTGTACTGGCGGGACCAGTCATGACGGCCCCGCCCGGGCAATCGTCTAACATGGGCGAGTCTGCGGCCTCTGCCGGTATCGGCGGATCGAACACGGGGTTTTCCATGGATCTACAGCAGGTCAAGGACCGCGTGTACTTCCGTCTGCGCGAAGACCTGATCTCGCAGGAGATCCCGCCGGGCGAAGCCCTCAAGGAGATACCGCTCTCCGAGCGATTCGGGGTCAGCAAGACCCCCATCCGGGAAGCACTGGCGCGGCTGGAAAGCGACGGCCTTGTCGAGATCATCCCGTACCGCGGGGCCCGCGCCAAGTGGTACAGCGCCAAGGATTTCGAGCAGCTCTACGAAGCCCGCTTCGTCATCCAGGCCGAGTGCCTGCAGCGCATCACCGAGGATCCGCGCTCGACGATCGCCGAACAGTTGCTCGGCAATGTGCGGCGCTCCGAGGAATTGCTCGCCGCCGAGGAATACGAGGAACTCTCCGACGAGATCGACCGATTCGACGAGATCATCTTCAGCGCGATCGACAACGACGTCCTGCGGGAGGTCATCGACCGGATCGCCACGCACTTCCGCCGCATCGGCAGGCACTCGATGACCCCCGCGAAGTACGTCACCTCGGTGCGCGAGCACGCCGAGATCGTCCAGGCGGCCAGGGACGGCAACCAGCGCCGGGCCCGCGAGCGTCTGGCGCGCCACAGCGACCACACCAAAGCGGACCTGCTCGGGTCCCTCGAACCGAATTCGGCGCGTCAGAAGCGGTAGTCGCCCAGCCACAGCACGTTGACGCCGGTCAGCGAACGCTGGGTCTGGTCCAGCGCCTCACCCACCGAACGGACCACCAGCGAGCTCACCGCCGAAGACACCGATGCCGCCGCGGGCTGCGAGGACGGCTTGGGCCGCAACATGTCCCGCAGCGAGGTCCCGGGCAGGTTCTCGATGTGCACCTTGTCGTCCTCGTCGATGCCGGCCACCACCTTGGCCCGACGGATCGCGGTACGCAACCCGCCGAGTTCGTCGACGAGCCCCCTCGTGAATGCGTCGGCGCCGGTCCACACCCGGCCGCGGGCCACCTGCTCGACGTCCTCGACGGTCAGGTTGCGGCCCTCGGCCACCCGCCGCACGAAATCGTCGTAGCACAGGTCCGCTTCGGCCTCGACCTGCACCCGCTGTTCCTCGGTGAAGGGCGCATCGATGGACCAGGCGTCGGCATTGGCGTTGGTGCGCACACTGTCTGAGGCCACCCCGAGCTTTTCCTTCAGATCGCGGGCCACCAGCTTTCCGGTCATCACCCCGATCGAACCGGTGATGGTGCCGGGGTTGGCGACGATCGCGTCGGCGGCCATCGACACGTAGTAGCCCCCGGAAGCCGCGACCGCACCCATCGAGGCGACCACCGGCTTGCCGGCCTCCCTCGCCCGGACCACCTCACGCCAGATGGTCTCCGAACCGGTGACCGAGCCGCCGGGACTGTCCACGCGCAGCACGATGGCGGCGACGTCGGAGTCGGCGGCCGCCTCCCGCAGCGCCGCGGCGATGGTGTCGGCGCCGGCCGACGAACTGCCCATCGGCGAGAGCTGGCGCCCGCCTCGTCCGCTGACGATGGGGCCGGCGAGGTTGACCACGGCGATCGTGCGGGGCCCCTTGCGGCCCGGAAGCGCGGGAGTCGGCATACCGGGCCGGTCGGTGCGGGCGTAGCGGGCCAGGTAGAGCCGCGGCGGCGCGTCCTCGCCGTCGGCATCGCCGGTCTCCGGCGAGACCTTTTCGGAGCCGGTCATCTCGGCGATCCGCGCATAGGCTTCGTCGCGGAACCCGATCCGGTCGACGAGCCCGGCGGACACCGCGTCGTCGCGCAGCAGCGGAGCCCGGTCGGCCAGCGCGTCCAGGTCGGACAGCTCGATCTTGCGCGCGGCCGACACCGCGTCCCACACCTGGGCGCGCAGACCGTCGACCAGCGCGGTGTCGGCCTCGCGGTGGGCGTCGGTGTAGCCGTCCTCGGTGAAGAGGTTGGCCGCGGACTTGTATTCACCGCGGGCGATGAACTGGGCCTCCACACCGGCCTTGTCCAGCGCGTCACGCAGGAACATCGCGTTGGTGGCGAACCCGATCAGCCCGACCGTGCCCGAGGGCTGCATCCAGACCTCCCGGAAGGCAGAAGCCAGGTAGTACGACAGGGTGCCCGGGTAGGTCTCCGCCCAGGCCAGCGACGGCTTGGCGGCACTGAACGCCGCGATGGCCTCGCGCAGCTCCTGGATCGGCCCGGGTGGGGCGGCGTCCAGTTGCACGCGTGCGATCAACCCGGCCACCCGGGTGTCCTCGGCGGCGCGGTGCAGGGCGGCGACGACGTCGCGCAGCAGCATCGGACGGCTCTGGCCGACCAGGCCGGAGAGCATCGCCACCGGGTCGAATCCGCCACTCTCTGGTGGTGCGCTCGTCAGGTCCAGTTCCAGGATGCACCCGCTGGGCACGCCCTGGTGGCGGGCGGTGTCGACCCGACGGACCAGCGCACGAACCTCGTCTACCCCGGGCACGCCGGACAGAAGTGAAAACATGACATCGAGCCTACCGACGGCCCGGCCGGCGACCCGCCCGACGATTCGGTCCCGACGGTTCGGCCCTGGCTAGCGGCCCATGAAGCGGCCGTACTGCGGGCAGTAGACCACCACCGAGGCCCGCATCAGACCGACGGCCTGTTCCTTGGTCACGGTGTTGGCCAGGGTGTTGACCACCCCCCGCACCACCGGAACAGGGTTGGCCGCGTTGGCCGCGAACCCCTGGGTGAGCATGTCGCACACGTGCTTGCCGACCAGCGGCAGGTCCTCGTCCGGGCCCAGGGGGATGCCCATGGCGGTGACCGCGTCCTCGAACCGCTCGTCGGCGGTGTCGGCGTGCGCGGTGGCACCACCGGAGAACAAGGCGAGGCCGGCGGCGACCATCGCGGCGGCGACGGTTCGACGGTGGCGAATCATGGCGTACTCCTCAGGTATCGGCATGCGAAGTTTAGATCGCAAAACCTTTCCGTGTCGTTACGGACCGCGTAACGGTCCCGTCAACGCAAGAACCCCCGCCGGAGCGGGGGTACTTGGTGGAACGAGCCGATCTACAGTTCGGTGGCGGTGCCGCCGGCGGCGGTGATCGCCTCGCGGGCGCTGCCGCTGAACTTGTGCGCGGTGACGTTGACCTTGACGCTCAGCTTGCCGTCGCCGAGCACCTTGACCAGCGAGTTCTTGCGAACCGCGCCGGCACCGACGAGCTCGTCGACACCGATGTCACCGCCCTTGGGGAACAGCCGGTTCAGGTCGCCGACGTTGACGACCTCGTACTCGGTACGGAACCGGTTCTTGAACCCCTTGAGCTTGGGCAGCCGCATGTGGATCGGCATCTGGCCACCCTCGAACATCACCGGGACGTTCTTGCGGGCCTTGGTGCCCTTGGTGCCGCGGCCGGCGGTCTTGCCCTTGGAGCCCTCGCCGCGACCCACGCGGGTCTTGGCCTTCTTCTCGCCCGGAGCGGGCCGAAGGTCGTGCAGCTTGATGACTGGAGAGTCCTCGCTCATTACTTCGCGACCTCCTCAACTGTTACGAGATGGTGGACCGTCTTGATCAGTCCACGTGTCTGCGGGCTGTCCTCGCGAACCACCGACTGGCGAATCTTGCGCAGTCCGAGCGTCCGCAACGTCTCCCGCTGCTTCCAGCGAGCACCGATGGTGCTGCGCACCTGGGTGATCTTCAACTCTGCCATGGTTGTTTACGCCGTTCCCTCACGCGCGGCGCTGGCAGCCACGGCCTCGGCCTCACGCCGGGCCTTGAGCATGCCTGCGGGCGCCACATCCTCGATGGGCAGGCCGCGGCGCGCCGCGACCTCTTCGGGGCGCTGCAACAGCTTCAGCGCGGCGACGGTCGCGTGCACCACGTTGATCGCGTTGTCGCTGCCCAGCGACTTGGCCAGCACGTCGTGCACGCCGGCGCATTCCAGCACCGCACGGCACGCGCCACCGGCGATGACACCGGTACCGGGGCTGGCCGGACGCAGCATGACCACGCCGGCGGCCGCCTCACCCTGGACCGGGTGGGTCACGGTGCCACCGATCAGCGGCACGCGGAAGAAATTCTTGCGAGCCTCCTCGACGCCCTTGGCGATCGCGGCCGGAACCTCTTTGGCCTTGCCGTAACCGACACCGACCATGCCCTTGCCGTCACCGACGATCACCAGGGCGGTGAAGCTGAACCGCCGACCGCCCTTGACGACCTTGGACACGCGGTTGATCGTGACCACGCGCTCGAGGTAGTTGCTCTTGTCGCCGCGGTCATCGCGGCCACCACGGCCGCCACGGTCGTCGCGGCGGCCCCGCCCTCCGCGGTCGTCCCGGCCACCCCTGCTGTCGCGGTTGTCGCTCGAGGGCCCGCCGGCTCCTGCAGCCTGCTCGGCCATCATGCATTCCTTCCGGTCTTTGTCAGGTCAGTGTTGTCCATCAGAACTTCAGCCCGCCTTCGCGTGCGGCGTCGGCCAGGGCCGCGATCCGTCCGCCGTAGGTGTAGCCACCCCGGTCGAAGACGACCTCGTCGATGCCGGCGGCCTTGGCACGCTCGGCGATCAGCTGGCCCACCCGGGTGCTGTGGGCTTTCTTGTCGCCGTCGACCGCACGCACGTCGGCCTCGATCGACGACGCCGCCGCGACGGTTGCCCCGGCCAGGTCGTCGACGAGCTGGACGTGGATGTGCCGCGACGACCGGTTGACCACCAGGCGCGGCCGCTCGGCGGTGCCGGAGACCTTCTTGCGCAGCCGGGCGTGCCGGCGCAACCGCGAGACGCGGCGGGTCTCGGAGATGTTCTTGCCCACCGGCTGGTGGCCGGCGGCAGTGTCTTTGGTCTTGGAAACCATCTTGGTAGCCATCTGCTTACTTACCCGTCTTTCCGACCTTGCGACGGATCTGCTCGCCCTCGTAACGGATTCCCTTGCCCTTGTAGGGGTCGTTCTTCCGCAGGCGGCGGATGTTGGCCGCGATCTGGCCGACCTTCTGCTTGTCGATTCCGGAGATCGAGAACTTCGTCGGGCTCTCCACGGCGAAGGTGACCCCGTCCGGCGCGGTGATCAGCACCGGATGGCTGTACCCCAGCGCGAACTCCAGGTCGCTGCCCTTGGCCACGACGCGGTAGCCGACGCCGAAGATCTCCATCTTGGTGGTGTACCCCTGCGTCACGCCGGTCACCAGGTTGGAGATCAGCGTGCGGGACAGCCCGTGCAGCGAGCGGTTGCGGCGCTCGTCGTTGGGGCGGGCCACCACGATGGCGCCGTCCTCGTCGCGCGACACCACGATCGGATCGGCGACATCCAGCGACAGCGTGCCCTTGGGGCCCTTGACCGCAACGTTCTGGCCGTCGATCGTCACATCGACCCCGGCCGGAACCGGGACCGGATTCTTTCCAATGCGAGACATGTTTCTAGCCCTCCCTCACCACACGTACGCGAGGACCTCGCCGCCGACGCCCTCACGGGTCGCCTGACGGTCGGTCCTCAGGCCCGACGAGGTGGAAATGATGGCCACACCGAGCCCGCCGAGCACCCGCGGCAGGTTGGTGGACTTGGCGTACACCCGCAGACCGGGCTTGCTGACCCGGCGCAGGCCCGCGATGCTGCGTTCCCGGCTGGGTCCGTACTTGAGCTGCACCACCAGCGACTTGCCCACCCGGGCATCCTCGGTGTGGTAGTCGCTGATGTAGCCCTCGGTCTTGAGGATTTCGGCGATGTTGGCCTTGAGCTTGCTGTGCGGCAAGGTCACCTCGTCGTGGTACGCCGAGTTGGCGTTGCGCAGACGCGTCAAGAAGTCTGCGATCGGATCCGTCATGGTCATGACAGCCGGTTCACCTTTCTCGCGGTGGTTCCTCCGTGCTCACTGCTCCGGAGGCCTACCGCAACCTGTTTGTCGGTAAATGGTCTTTTCTTCGTGCCGGCTGTCGTTACCAGCTGGACTTCGCCACGCCGGGCAGCTCACCCGCGTGTGCCATGTCGCGCAGGCAGATCCGGCACAGGCCGAACTTGCGGTACACGGCGTGCGGACGGCCGCACTTGTTGCAGCGCGTGTAGGCGCGCACCTTGAACTTGGGCTTCTTGTTGGCCTTGTTGACCAGAGCCTTCTTTGCCATCTGCTCAGTTCTCCTTGAACGGGAAGCCCAGCGCCCGCAGCAGCGCACGGCCCTCGTCGTCGTTCGTCGCCGAGGTGACGACGGTGATGTCCATGCCGCGGGGGCGGTCGATGGAGTCCACGTCGATCTCGTGGAACACCGACTGCTCGGTCAGCCCGAAGGTGTAGTTGCCGGTTCCGTCGAACTGCTTGGCGCTCAGGCCGCGGAAGTCGCGGATACGCGGCAGCGAGATCGAGATCAGCCGGTCCAGGAACTCCCACATCCGGTCGCCGCGCAGCGTCACCCGGGCGCCGATCGGCATGCCCTCGCGCAGCTTGAACTGCGCGATCGACTTACGGGCGCGACGGATCTCGGGCTTCTGGCCGGTGATCAGCGCGAGATCGTTGACCGCGCCGTTGATCAGCTTCGCGTCGCGGGCGGCGTCGCCGACACCCATGTTCACGACGACCTTGGTGACGCCTGGAATCTGCATCACGTTGGCGTAGCCGAACTCCTTCTGCAGGGAGTCGCGGATCTCTTCGCGGTAGCGCTGCTTGAGGCGCGGGAGAGTCTTCTCTTCCTGGGCAAGCGAAGCGCCGGGATGCGTTTCAGTAGTCATCTCTAGATGTCCTTGCCGTTGGTCTTGGCGATCCGGACCTTCTTGCCGGTCTCGTCGTCGGTGCGGTAACCGACGCGCGTCGGCTTGCCGTCGGAATCGAGCAGCATCACGTTGGACACCGCGATCGGCGCCTCCTGGGTCACGATGCCGCCGGAGGACGCGCCACGCTCGGTGCGCGACTCGGGGGTGTGCTTCTTGATCCGGTTGACGCCCTCGACCAGAACCTTGGCGCGCTCGGGGTAGGCCACCAGGACCTTGCCCTTGGCGCCCTTGTCCTTACCGGAGATGACGAGCACCGTGTCGCCCTTGCGGACCTTCATCTACAACACCTCCGGGGCGAGCGAAACGATCTTCATGAAGCGCTTCTCGCGCAGTTCGCGACCCACCGGCCCGAAGATGCGGGTGCCACGCGGGTCGTTGTCGGGCTTGATGATGACAGCGGCGTTCTCGTCGAACTTGATGTAGCTGCCGTCGGCGCGGCGGCGCTCCTTGACGGTGCGCACCACGACCGCCTTGACGACGTCGCCGCGCTTGACGTTGCCGCCGGGGATGGCGTCCTTGACCGTCGCCACGATGACATCACCGATGCCCGCGTAGCGCCGCGACGAGCCACCGAGCACGCGGATGCACAAGATCTCCTTGGCGCCCGTGTTGTCGGCGACCTTGAGCCGCGATTCCTGCTGAATCACTAGATCTCCTCGACCTGGTTACTGTGTGCACGCAGGATTACCGACCCTGACGTGCGCGGTCTTGTCACTAATTTCGTGCCACCCCAACAGGCACGCAGGGTTTTCTCCGTCGAAAACGCAGAGAGAACCGAGGTCTGCCCGGGGCATCCCTTACATAGTAGGTGAGCTCGGAGAATGCTCCAAATCGCGCTGACCTGCGCTCATCGCACGACGGCGGTCAACTCCACCTCGACGGGCGCCCCGGCCGGCAGCGCGAGCACCCCGATCGCCGATCGTGCAGGTAGGGCGTCTGCGCCGAGCCGTCGGGTGATCATCGCCGATGCGCCGTCGGCGACGGCGCTCAGGGCGGTGAAGCCGGGTGCGCAGGCGACGTAGACGGTCATCCGCAGGCAGCGCACCGTGCGCGCGGGCGCCATGGACAGCAGCGCCGCCAGGGCGTTCTCGGCAGCCAGGCCCGCCGCTTCGACGGCGCGGTCGAGCGCGACGGTGGCCCCGACCACCCCGGTGACGGTCAGCAGACCATCGCGGCGCGGCGTCATTCCCGCGGTGTACACCACGCCGTCGTCCAGCACTGCTGGCAGGTAGTCGCCCTGCGGGACGGGTGAGTCAGTCGACACCGAGGGCCACCCCCTCCTGACGCGGGTCGGCGGCTCCGGACAGTACGCCGCGTTCGTCGAGCGAGATGACCTGCGCGCTGCCGCCCGCACCCAGCACCGGCTGCTCGACGACACGGTGCCCGAGCGCCCCCAGCCGGGTCCGGGTGCCGGCCGGCAGGCTCTGCTCGATCCGCAGTTCGGTACCCGAGCCGAGGACGTCGGCGTCCGATCCGGGGAACACGGTGAAGCGCGGCGCGGCGACCGCTCCGACCGGATCCAGGCCGTGGTCGAGCAGGTGCGAAAGCAGCTGCATGTTCCACTGCACCTGCCCGTCGCCTCCCGGGGTGTTGCCGACGTGCAGCAGGTCACCGGCGTCGTCGGTGACGATCCAGGCGTTCAGGGTGTGCAGCGGCTTGCGCCGGGGCGCAATCTCGTTCGGGTGACCGGCGATCAGATAGGCACCGCGGCCCAACCGGTTGTTGAGCACCACCCCGGTGCCCGGCACGGTGAACTTGGCGCCGAAGGTGAAGGCCAGCGAGTGGATGAAGCTGACCGCCCTACCCTGCGCGTCGACGGCCACCGTCGAGGTGGTGTCGCCGGACCCGACCGCGATGGGATCGATTTGCTCACAACGATTGTCGAGGTCCCGGCGCTGAACATCGAGGCGTTCGGGCGCCAGCACGTAGCGCGCGCCGCCATTGTCGCTGCCGCACAGTGCCAGTCGATCGGCGAACGCCAACCGGGCCGATCGCGCCATCCGATCGATCGCTTCGGCGGACAGCCATCCGTGCATGCCGACGACGCCGTCGCACAATGCGGCCTGCTGCACCACCATCCAGCCCGGGGTCGGCAGCGGAGTCTGGTGCAGCACCGCCCCGGCGTAGCGACCGGACACCGCGGGCTGCGGGGTCAGCTGGGCCGCAGCGGCCCATTCGGCACCGCTGAACGGCGCTCCCCCGCCCTGTAGTGCGGCCACGGCCCGCTCGGCGAACTCGCCGGTGTAGAAACCGCCCGGATCGCCGGCCAGAGTGCGGATCGTGGCGGCCAGCGCCGGCTGGCCCAGCCGCGTGCCGACATGGGCCGGGCG